>JAISFK010000412.1 GCA_031263625.1 Clostridiales bacterium | reverse complement strand
CGGATGGCGGGCGCGGCTGGAGGGGTGGACCGGAGGCTCAGTTGTGCAAGAGATGTCTGAATTTAAATTAAAAATCAGGGGCGTCAACACGAAAAACCTGTGCACGTTTTGCGCGGCGGTTTTGGCGGCGGCCGTCGGCCTGTTTCTGTTCGCCCGCGCCCTGCCGTACATATCGCCGGCGCTCGTCGCGCTTGTGATCTCGATGGTTCTCGAGCCGCTGATCAAGCAGCTGATCAAAAGGATACGCATCAAGCGGGCCTTTGCCGGCACGGCCGTCATCGTGCTCGTGCTCGCGCTGGTATTCGCCATGCTGTGGGCCATCCTGCTGAAGCTCGCGAAGGAGTTTAGCGGGCTCATTGTCAGCCTGCCGGATCTGCTGCAGGGCCTGTACGACGACGTGACGAGCCTGAGCGCCAGCGCCGGCGACCTCTATTCCTGGCTGCCGTTCAAGCTGGACTTCGACATCAGCGAAATTGCCGCGCGCTTCATCGACTGGGCGCTCGTCCAGGCGCAGGACATCGCGCAGGGCTTTGTCAAAAACGCGGTTTCCACGGCGGCGACGCTGCCCGGCGGGCTGATGTTCGTGCTCACGATGATGCTGTCCACGTACTTCCTGATCGTCCACAGGGATCAGTACATCGATTTTTTCAAGCGGAATTTCCCGCAAAAATGGCACGAGTCGATCGCGTCGGCAAAGAATTACATGTTTTTTGCCCTGATCGGGTATGTAAAAGCCCAGCTGATCATCATGACGATACTGTTTGTCATACTGCTGGCGGGATTTTTGCTGCTGGGCGTGAAATATTCGTATGTGATCGCGTTCATCGTCGCGCTTTTCGACGCGCTCCCGGTTTTGGGCAGCAGCATGATCCTGCTCCCCTGGGCGGCGTACATGCTGCTCAACGGGAACTATTTCCTCGGCATGGCGCTGATCGCGCTGTTCCTGATATGCTCCGGCGCGCGCAGGCTCATCGAGCCTAAGATCATCTCCAGCAGCATAGGCGCGAACCCGCTGCTGACCGTGATGGCCATGTATGCCGGGCTGAAGGCGATAGGGCTGTCCGGGCTCATACTGGGGCCGATCCTGTACATTCTGGCGCGGGCGTTCATAATAGGGCTGATGGGCGGCAAGACGTTCATGGAATATTTTTTGATTGAGAGCGAGCTGAGCGGCGGCGCGAAGGCGGGCGTCAGCGCGGAGGCGGGCACTGACGCGGGGCCGGGCGACGGGGCTGGCGGGGCCGGGGATGGCGATGCCGGCGCGAAGGCGGGCGTCAGCGCGGAGGTGGGCACTGGCGCAGGGCCGGGCGACAGCGGCGGCGGTGCTGACGCGGAGGCGGGCGTCAGCGGTGGCGGTGCCGGAGAGGCCAAGGATGGCGATGCCGGCGCGGCTGCGGGTGGCAAGGCGGCAGGCGAGGGCAAGGCCGCCGATTAAGCTATAGCGGGCGGCGGGCGCCAGCGCGGAGGCGGGCAAGGCCGCCGATTAGGCCGCAGCGTGCGGCCCCAGCCAGGCCGCAAACAGGCAAAACGATCGATTCGCGAGAGAGGGAACATATACGGCCATGCCAAAAGACAGGGCAAGCAGAACGAGGAATTTTTGCATCATAGCGCACATCGACCACGGCAAGTCCACGCTCGCCGACCGGCTCATCGAGGCCACGGGCGTGCTGACCAAGCGCGAGATGGACGACCAGGTGCTGGACAACATGGAGATAGAGCGCGAGCGCGGCATAACCATCAAGGCGCAGGCCGTGCGCATGCTGTACAAGGCCGGCGACGGCGAGGAGTACATCTACAACCTGATAGACACGCCCGGCCACGTGGACTTCAACTACGAGGTTTCGCGCAGCCTCGCCGCGTGCGAGGGCGCGGTGCTGGTCGTGGACGCCGTGCAGGGGATAGAGGCGCAGACGCTGGCGAACGTCTATCTGGCGACGGACAACGGGCTTGAGGTGCTGCCCGTCATAAACAAGATCGACCTGCCCGGCGCGCGCCCGGCCGAGATAAAGCGCGAGATCGAGGACGTCATAGGGATAGAGGCGGGGGCCGCGCCGGAGATCTCCGCGAAGAACAGCGTCAACATAGGCGCAGTCCTGGAGCAGATCGCGGGCAGGATCCCGCCGCCCGGAGGCGACGAGGCCGCGCCGCTCAAAGCCCTCATTTTCGACTCGTACTATGACAGCTACAAGGGCATAATCCCGCATGTCAGGCTGTTCGACGGCAGCGTGCGCGCGGGCGACACCGTGAGGATGATGGCCACGGGCAAGGAATTTGTCGTCACGGAGGTGGGCTATTTCAAGCCGGGCCGGCTGCATCCGTCCGACTCGCTGCTGGCGGGCGACGTGGGCTACATCGCGGCCAGCATAAAGAACGTGCGCGACGCGCGCGTCGGCGACACCGTGACGCACCGCGACAGCCCCGCCGCATCGCCGATGGCCGGCTACAAGAAGGTGCAGTCCATGGTGTTCTGCGGCATATACCCCGCGGACGGCGCGAAGTACGAGGATCTGCGCGAGGCGCTCGAAAAGCTTCAGCTGAACGACGCCGCGCTCGTCTTCGAGCCGGAAACGTCCGTCGCGCTGGGCTTCGGCTTTCGCTGCGGCTTTTTGGGGCTGCTGCACCTGGAGGTCATGCAGGAGCGGCTGGAGCGCGAGTTTGACCTCGATCTCGTCACGACCGCGCCGAGCGTCGTGTACAAGGTGGCGAAGACGGACGGCGAGATGATCGAGGTCGATAACCCGACCAACCTGCCGCCGCCCGCCGAGATAAGCTACATGGAGGAGCCGGTGGTCAAGGCCGTCATCATGACGCCATCCGAGTACGTCGGCAACATCATGGAGCTGGCGCAGGATCGCAGGGGGAGCTTTATCGACATGTCGTACATGGACGCCTCGCGCGTCATGCTGACGTACTCGATCCCCCTGAACGAGATCATATACGACTTCTTCGACTCGCTCAAGTCGCGGACGAAGGGCTACGCGTCGCTGGACTACGAGCTGACGGGATACCAGCGGGCGGATCTCGTGAAGATGGACTTCATGCTGAACGGCGAGATTGTGGACGCGCTGTCGTTCATCGTGTTTTCGGAGAAGGCATACGCCAGGGCGCGCCGCATGGCCGAAAAGCTGAGGGACGCCATCCCGAGGCACCAGTTCGAGATCCCGATCCAGGCGTGCATCGGCGGCAAGATCATCGCGCGGGAAACCGTCAAGGCGTACCGCAAGGACGTGCTGGCGAAATGCTACGGCGGCGACATCACGCGCAAGAAGAAGCTGCTCGAAAAGCAGAAGGAGGGCAAGAAGCGCATGCGCCAGGTCGGCAGCGTCGAAATGCCGCAGGAGGCTTTCATGAGCGTGCTGAAGCTGTGACGCGGCCGGGCCGGGCGACGGCGGCGGGCGGTGGTGTTGGCGCGGCGCGCAGGGCTGGTGGCGAGAGCGCGGCAGCGCGCGGAGAGGCTGGCGCGGGCGCAACAGCCGGGGCGGCGTGTGATGCGGTTGGCGCGGGCGCGGGGCGGCGGTCGGCGCGCGGAGAGGCGGACGCAGGCGCGGATGTGGCGGCGGGCGGCGTGGGCGTGGTTGCGAACGAGGCGGCGGGCGGCGCGGTTGGGGCGGCGTGTGATGCGGTCGGCGCGACTGCCGTAGCCGAAGCTGGCGCGGGCGCGAGACGGCAGGCCGCAGATGCGGACGCGGCGACAGCGGGCGCGGATGGCGACAGGCGGTGGGGGATATACGTGCATGTGCCATTTTGCCTCTCGCGCTGCCGCTACTGCGACTTCAACACGTACAGCGGCATGGGGCGGCACATCCCTGCATATTTTAGCGCGCTGGAGCGGGAGATAGGCGGCTTTTTCGGCGCGTTTGAATCGGGCGCGGCCGCCGCCGAGGGGCTTGCTGGGCCTGCGGGGCTTGTTGCGGGGCCGCCTGTCGTGGACACGGTTTTTTTTGGCGGCGGGACGCCGAGCTCTGTGGGCGGCGACTGCATAAAAAGAGCGCTGGAGCCAATCAGCCGATACCGCGACTCCACCGCGAGCGGCCCGTGGGAGTGCACGCTAGAGGCGAATCCCGGCACTGTCGGGCGGCGCGCGCTTGCCGAGTATTTTTCCATGGGCGTAAACCGGCTCAGCCTGGGGCTGCAGTCCACCCATGAAAAGCATCTGGCCATGCTGGGCAGGAGGCACAGCTTCGCAGATTTTGCGCGCTGCGCCGAGGACGCGAGGGCGGCCGGCTTCGACAACATCAGCGCGGATCTCATGTTTGGGCTGCCGGGGCAGACGGCGGGCGAATGGGCGCGGACGCTGGACGCGGTTTTGGCGCTCGGCGTCGTCCGGCATCTGTCGTGCTACAGCCTGAGCCTTGAGGACGGCACGGCGCTCAAGGCTGACGTGGACGGCGGCAGGCTGCCTGCGCCGGACGAGGACGCGGACAGGGAGATGTACCACTACGCGATAGGCCGCCTGAAATCCGCCGGCATGGGCCATTACGAGATATCCAATTTCGCCGAGCCGGGCTATGAGTGCAGGCACAACCTGAAATACTGGAAGGGCGGCGCCTATCGCGGTTTTGGCGCTGGCGCGCACTCGTTCTTCGGGTCATGCAGATATTCAAACGCCGTCACGATTCCCGAATACATAAAAAAGATGGGCGGCGCAGGCAGCGGCGCGGACGGCCTATGTGGCGCAAGCGCGGGCACCGTTGCGGATAGCGCGGACGATGGCGCAGGCGCAGGCGTTGCGGCTGGCCTGCTTGGTGCCGGCGTCGATGCGGGCAACGCGAACAGCGCGGGCGCTGCGGCTGGCCTGCATGGCGCTGACGCGGGCGACGCGGATGCAGTGGCTGGCCTGCATGGCGCAGGCGCAGGCGGCGTGAGAGCGAGCGCCGCCGACTCGGCGGGCCGCAAGCTTGCCGGCCCGGCGTGCGCGGAGGCCATTCCAATCGGGCCGGAGGAGCGCGAAAAAGAATACATCATTTTGCGGCTGCGGCTTGCGGAGGGCATAAGCTCGCGGGACTTCCGCGAGCGGTTCGGTCGCGGCTTCGAGCAAAAATACGCGGCGCCCCTGCGCAAGCTCGCCAGTGAGGGCCTGCTGCAAATCAAAACGCGCCGCAGCGCCCAAGATTCGGCCATCGGCTTCCGAAAACCGGCCATAAGCGCCCAAGATTCGGCCGTCTCGCTCACGCCAAAGGGGCTTGATCTCGCGAACAGGGTGTTCGTGGAATTTATATAGCGCTTGCCATTATTTTTGCAAAACCCGCAAACCAATGTTGGCTGGCGGGTTTTGCGTTGCGCTGGCAAATGGGCTTGAGCCATGTTTCTTTAGCCGAGCAGGCTGAGCAAAATGCCCGCCGCTATCGCGGAGCCTATGACGCCGGCGACGTTCGGCCCCATCGCGTGCATGAGCAGGTAGTTCGTCGGGTCGTACTCCTGGCCGACGCGCTGCGACACCCTGGCGGCCATCGGCACTGCGGACACGCCGGCCGAGCCTATCAGCGGGTTGACCTTTTCCTTCGTGAACAGGTTCATGAGCTTTGCGAACAGCACGCCGCCGACCGTGCCGAACGAAAACGCGAGAAGCCCCAGCACGATGATGCCGAGCGTCTTAGGCGTCAGGAAGTACGCGGACTTCGCGGTCGCCCCGACGGACACGCCGAGGAATATCGTGATTATGTTTATAAGCTCGTTCGACGCGGTCTTGGTTATGCGCTCGACGACGCCGCTCTCCCTGAAGAGGTTGCCCAGCATCAGCATGCCGACGAGCGGCGCGGCGCTCGGCAGCAGCAGCGACACGAGCAGCGTGACGAGGATGGGGAATATCACCTTTTCCGCCTTCGACACGGGGCGCAGCTGCTTCATGACTATCCTGCGCTCCTTATCGGTCGTAAGCAGCTTCATGATCGGGGGCTGTATGATGGGCACGAGCGCCATGTACGAATACGCGGCTATGGCGATGGAGCCGAGCAGATGTGGCGCGAGCTTTGAGGTCAGGTATATCGCGGTCGGGCCGTCCGCGCCGCCGATGATGCCGATGGAGCCGGCCTCCTGCGGCGTGTAGATGCCGAGCAGCATCGCGCCCGTGTACGCGAAGAATATGCCGAGCTGGGCCGCCGCGCCGAGCAGCAGGCTCTTTGGGTTGGCGATCAGCGGGCCGAAGTCCGTCATCGCGCCGATCCCCAAGAAGATCAGGGGCGGGAACACGCCGTACTGCACGCCCATGTACAGATAGGAAACCAGGCCCGTGCTGTCGTTGTACATCGTGTTCAGCGCCGTCTTGAGCTCGCCGAGCGGCAGGTTTGTCAGATACTTCAGCGTGTCCGGCAGCTCGCCGCCAGACAGGAGGATGTTTAGAATCTGATCGCGGTTGTCCATCGTCAGCATGGACTGAAAATTCGGTATGCTCTCTACAAAGTGCATGGCGTCTTTCGGCAGCACGCCCAGCCCCGCCAGAGGACTATTCGACACGAGCATGCCGAACGCGATCGGCAACAGCAGCAGCGGCTCGTACTCCTTGACGATGGCGAGATAGATCAGCACGCACGAGAGGGCGAGCATTATGAGCGTCTTGTAGTCCAGCGCCGCGAAGCCGGACGTGCTCAGTAGTTCAAGAATTGCCTGTGAAAATCCGGACATGTGATACGATTCTTCCTTTCCGATATCAAATTCTGGAATAGCGTTAACACGTATTATATAGTTTTCTCAAGGAAATGTATATAGGGATTTTGCCGACATTTTCTCCCGAAATTCTATGCCGGCGCCGAAACTTTGCGCCGAAGCTCCGCGCCCGACGTTTCCGTTCCCCCGGTTGGCGGCGGCATACTGCCGGCTCGGTCGCGCGGCGGCTTGTCCGTCCTGACGTGTCGCCAATGCGCCCCCTTTGCTGCGCCTAAAATTTGCCACGCAAATACTCCCTCTCCTTATACCACGCCTCGACTACAGCGGCCTCATCTGGCCAGCAGTTTGCCTTGTAATCATACTTTGGCTCCAGCCCCAGAACACCATCATGCAGTTTTATCGTGGCGTTATCAAAACCTGTCTCATGCAATGGGCTAAATCGCTGCAACAACTCCAGCGGGGGCAGAATCTCAACCAAGTCACGACTCCACCCTCCCCGATAATTTATATAGAATCCATACATTATTCCAGCCCACTTCATTCTTACTGAGCTTATCGGCCTTGAGCTTCGCGGATACTCCTTGTGCTCCCTGAAAAATCTATCCAGCAACTCCCCTTCGGGTTTATAAAGCCAATAAGGTATGATCGAATCGATGTAATACCGCATATCGCTGCACATCCATTTGCCTATAAACCAGCACTCATCCACCCCGTAAAGCTCCCACGCAAGCGAAAACATAGTGCCCTGAGCGTAAGCAAAAGCATCAATGTGTCTATCGCTTACTAAATCTCTCATAGTGTGACCTCCAATCGTCCCCGAGCAAGTCCCCAATTACAGTCCCCCGCTCGCGCTCATCCTGCTCCAAGTCCTCGTACCGCTTCGCGGCCGCCTGGTCGCGATATACCGCCGTATCTAAATACTTTGCCGCTATCGCCGCATCGTAACCCACAAACTTAATGCGCTCAAAAGCAAGCGCACTCACCAGAACTACCTGTCTGCCTAGTTCTCCAAACTTCACCACATTCATCAAGCACTCGACGGATAAACTACCCTGCAAGAAATCCCGAATATACTGAAAGAAAGCATCGTCCGCCCGCCAGCCTTCTAAAACATCATATGCACCTACATCCAGATTAAATCTCTCGACAAATATCTGATGTCTAGTCCCATGCCTTCTACCCACACGAACATTCCTGTTCTTAATAAGCAGAGCCAGCACATTCACTATATTCACTGTATCGAGATTCAAAACGGCAAGCCCGCTAAAATCGATCATATATTTATTTATAAAGCCATTTCCTCTCGCCTTTGCTACCGCCCACTCTCCCGCCATATCCACACTCGCTGTCAAATAAAAGCCTAGGCCATAATCATTATATGGATAACCTGCTCCAAACTCAGGCTTATAGACAGTTACATCCGACCCGTGATACAACATTCTCAAATCACTCATACCGCAACCCTCACAAATAAGTCTGAACTATTCCATTATATCACACTAATAAAGGTGGCGAAGCTACACCCACGCCGCCTCTTGCTTATTTATGCCCCTGGCTTCATTGTATTGTTTCTTTCGCGCTGTCTTTTGCGCGGCTTTCGCGCCGCGCCGACAGCCTGGGGCAAAGGTCATACGGGAACCAGTATTCGCCGCAGCGCGCCAGCGCGCAGGTTATGTGGAGGATTGTCACAGACGCTGGTATTTTTTCTCCCACATCGTCGTCGTATCCCAGGTATTCGCGGAAGCCGTCCTCATAGCGTAGCGTGGCGGACACCTCCCAGACGTTCTCAGGATACAGGCTTCTCATGCTTTCGACAGCCAGCTTTTTGTCCAGCGCGCACGGCGCCGTCCTCTTATACTGACGAGCATTTGAATTTTCCATTAACGCGAGTCAGTAATACTCGTTTCCTCTGTCTGACCGCAAATTGCGGTCGGAATCCCAATCGAACACGAGTATATTTGCTCTGCTGCCGTCTATGTTTCCGACGGCCTTGTCCCATTCGGCGCTTTTTCGTTTCTGCGCCTCCGCCATTCCCTGCAGCAGCGGCTCGCGGAAAGCGCCGATGTATGCGGCCAGCTCTCTGCAGTCCGCTCGCGCCCCAGCGCCTGACCATGCCCCGGCTCTCGCTCTCGTCCATGCGTCCGCTCTTGCGCGCGCCCCTGTATCAGCCCTCGTTCTCGCCCCAATGCCTGTCCGCGCCCTTGCGCCCGCTCCTACCTCAGTCCTAGTCTCGGCCTCGACTGGGAGGGCGCTTTTGAGCAGCCGGGCGCAGTCGGCTGGATCCGCAAAGCGCTTTTCGCCGCGTTTCAGGTATGCGTCAAAAAACATCCAGCGCAACAGCTTTTCCGGCGTTTTCGCTGGCAGCGCGCAAAAGGCGCTGCGGAAGTAGGCGGCGACGATAAAACAGCCCGCAATGGAGGCTAAAAACGCCGTAAGAAGGCGAAGGCCGGATGCTGTGCTGCCGTCGAACAGCTCGTCCGGCGGCAGCCAAATCAGGCGCAGCGACGCGAGCAGCGCGGCCAGCGCGAGGCCGCACCATTTGCGCGCCCTGCGGCGCGTCAGCGCGTCCGGGAAGGGCTTGCGCGGCACGATTTGCGCGATCCAGGCCGCCTCCTGCGGCGACGGCGTCTTGCCGATTACGTCAAATTCAAATGTCATCATGCGTATAGCTCAGCTCCGTTCCGTTCCGTTCCGCGCCGCGCCGCTGGGTGTCAGTACGCTTTTCAGGCGCGCCCGCCGAGTCAGAAACTGCGGGCAGGCCGAGGCAGGGAATTGCTCGCGGACGGGCGTATCCAGAGCGCGCGGGCGTCAGTGCGCTTTGAAGGCCAGCACGTAGCGCTGCGGGACGAACTGCCGCGAGTCCTCCAAGGCGAAGCCGTAATGCTCCAGCTGCGCGACGACGAGCCCCCTGTCTATCGCGGAGCCGTAATAGGGGACGACGCCGGGCCGCGCGATGTCGTTGTCCACGACTATGAGCCTGCCGCCGGGCCTGAGCGCCTTTTTCACGCTGGCGACGAAGGCGTCTTTCACGAACTCGATGGACGCGATGTACACGGCGTGGTACATGGAGCACATGAACACGGCGTCCGCGCAGGCTTCGGGCAGGCAGGCGTCGTCGAGGCGGCTGACGATCGGTCTTATCGGCAGGCTGAAGCGCTCCCGTATGTCCTCGACATACGACAGGGCCTCCCGGTTGATCTCCGTGGCGTAGACAACGCCGTCGCCGCTGTCGTTGCCGTCACTGTTGCCGGCGTTGCCGCTGCCGTTGCCGTCGCGACTGTTGCCGTTGCGGCCGCTGCCGTCGCCGTCGCTGCGGCCGCCGCGGTCGCCGCCCACCGCCCTGGCGAAGCGGTACGTGAAGTAGCCGCTGCCGCAGCCGATGTCGGCCACGCTCTGGCCGCGCCGCAGGCCGATGAACTTGAGCATTTCCTCCGTGCGCTCCCAGCTGTCGCGGTTCGGGTTGTTGAACGCGATGTATTCGCTGATCTTCCCAAGATCGGGCAGGGGATCGCTTTCGTATCCCGGAAGCTCGTATTTCGTTTTCAGATATTTCCTCAGAACCTCGAAATCGCGCCCGGCGAGCAGATCGAAGTACATCCGCGCCAGATCGTCGGCGAGCATTTCGGCACGGCGGCCCTCGCCCGCGAGCAGGCACAGGCAGATCCACTCGAAGGCCGTGTACTCGTCGCCCGCGCGCTCCCGCGGGATAAGCTCGCGGTAGGCGTCCAGGGCGCTCTGTATCAGGTGCGCGTCCATGGCCTCCAGCGCGTCCAGGAACAGCGCGGCGGCCTTGCGGCCTCCGGGCGTGAAGCCCGCAGTCGGCGCGGCGTCAGCGATGCGGTAGTTCACAAGGGAGGCGCGCGACCTCACCGCTATGGTGCGCCCGCCGCCGCCGGCAATGTTCGGTTCGCCGCCATCGCCGCGCAACGGGTCGCCGCCAGCACTGGCTGCGGCTGGTGCTGCGCCCGTATCGCCACGCGTACTGTTGCCCCCGCCAGTTGCGCCTTGCGCAGCGCACGCAGACGGCGCCGCTTCGCCCGCGCCGCGCAATAAGTTGCCGCCATCTCCAGTCGCAGACGGCGCCGCTTCGCCCGCGCCGCGCAATAAGTCGCCGCCATCTCCAGTCGCAGACGGCGCCGCTTCGCCCGCGCCGCGCAATGGCTCGCCGCTTCCGCTATCGCCGCATGTATCGGCGCCCGCCATGTTGCCGCCCTCGCCGGCCCGCCCGAAGATCAGCGCGTAGCGCTGCGCGGTGAACCGGAAGCTGTCCCGCAGCGCGAAGCCGTAGTGCCACAGCTGCGCCACGATCAGATCCTTCGCGATGTACGGCCCGTGATAGGGCAGCTCGCCGTCCTCCACGAGGTCGTTGTCCACGACGATCAGCCTGCCGCCCGGCGCGAGGGCGGCCTCGATGCTGCCGATGTAGGTGGCGCGCTCGGCCTCTGTCAGCGCCGCGTAGAGCACGTGGTAGAGCGAGCACATGAACACCTTGTCCACCTTTGCGCCGGGCGCGAGCCCGATGCCCTCCGTGCCGCACTCGACGGCCTCCACGTTGCCGATGCCGTGGCGCCCTATGTATTTGTGCAGGTAGTCGAGGTGCATGGGGTTTGTCTCTATGGCGTACACCTTGCCGGAGCCGCCCGCCATGTCCGCGAACTTGAACGAGAAGTAGCCCGGCCCAGCGCCGACGTCGGCTATCGCGTCGCCCTCCCGGATCCCGATCCGCGACAGGTTTTTGGCCGTGTTCTCCCACCTGTTGCGGTCGGGGTTGGCGAACAGGATGAAGTCCTCCAGAAACCGCAGGTTGCGCCGCGCGGCCCCGCCGTCGCCCTCAGGCAGCTCGGCGAAGTGGTATTTTCGCCCGATGTACTCCCTCAGCTTCGCGTAGTCGCCCTCGGCCAGATACTCGTGCCAGCTGGCGGCCTCCGGATGGGAGAGGAACTCCCGCCGCGCCGCCTCCGGGGCCAGCAGCAGCCGGCAGATCCACTGCAGCGCCGTGTATTCGCCGCCGAAATTCTCGTTTGGGATAATGCCGTCGTAGATGTCCGACGCGCGCCTCAGCAATTCCGGGCCGCCGCCCTCCAGATAGTCCAGCAGGCAGCGCGCGGCGGCCTTGCCGCCCTCCGTGATGTCGAAGGAGTCCAGGCTGCCGATGTGGATCAGCGAGCGCCTGGAGGAAATCGCGATTCGCGGGAGGCTTTCGCTCATATCGCCCGCATCGCTCGCACGAGCCGCGCCGCAGGGCCCGCTCATATCGCCCGCATGGCCCATATCGCCCGTATCTCGCCTTTCGCTCATATCGCCCGTGTCGCGAGCCTCGCCCATATCAGCCATATCGCCCGCATCGCTCGCACGAGCCGTGCCGCAAGCCCCGCTCATATCGTGCGCATCTCGCTTTTCGCCAGTGTCGCGCCTTTCGCTCATATCGCTCGCATGGCCCATATCGCCCGCATGGCCCATATCATCCGCATGGCCCATATCGCCCGTGCCGCGCCTTTCGCTCATATCGCCCGCATTGCGCTTTTCTTCGCTCATATCGCCGCCCCGCTTTCCAGCGCCAGCGCCAGGCCCATGCCGGCCTTCTCCGCCGTCCTGCGCGCGTGATCGAGCCCCACCACGAAGCGGTCGCTGGCGTAGATTGCGTATTTGCCCCGGCTGGCTTTCGGCGTGAAGTTCACCGTGATCACGTTCGCGCCCGCGCTCAGCCCCGCCGCCTGGCCGTCCGGGTGTATGTATTCCAGCGCGCTCACCGTGGGGATCAGAGCTCCCGGCATGGCCAGGCGCCAGATGGCGAGCGTGTTCAGCGTCAGGTCGATGTCGCCGGCCGGCATGCGCTCGAACGGCGTCCCCTTGTTGGCGATGAACGGCGACGCGCTCGCAAAGTCGGGCTTCATGGATATGGCGAGCAGAATGTCGCCCGCGGCGTCGTCCAGCGTCTGGCCGGGCAGGCCGACGATGCTGCCCGTGCCGAGGGCCATGCCCGCCGCCCTGATTCGCTCCGCGCAGTCCAGCCGGGCCTGCGGGTCGCTGTGCGTCGCGGATCTGTATAGCGCGGGGTTCGCGGCCTCGAATTTCAGGATGTACGAGTCGGCGCCCGCCGCGCGGAACGCCTCGTAGGCGGATTTTGGCCTTTCGCCCGCGCACAGCAGGATTTCGCAGCCCGACTCCGCGCGGATGGCCGCGACGGCCTCGCAGAGCGTCTCGTCGTTTTTGGGATTCTGCCCGCTTTGCAGGAACACGGTGGATATGCCGGCGCCCATGATCTGCCGCGCGGCCGCCAAGATGGCCCCGGCGTCCAGCGCGTAGCGCTCCAGCCCGGCGTTTTGGGCGCGCATGGCGCAGTAGTCGCAGTTTTTGGCGCATATGTTCGATATTTCCACGACGCCCCGCACTTTCAGCCGGTCGCCGAACGCCTCCGCGCGCGCCCGCCTCGCCCGCGCGAAAAGATCCTGCTGCTCGGCCCCTCTCGCCTGCAGCAGCCGCTTCGCTTCGTCTATCGACATGCCCGGCGGCACGCCCGGCTTGGCGGCAGGCGCCGGGCCGGCCTTTGGCTGCGCCGCGCCCGCCGGCCCCGCTCTCCATTTGGCGCCGCCAGCCGCCCCGCCATTGCCAACGGCCATATCGCCGTTGCCAACCGCGCCGCCAGTCTCGCGGCCCCCGCCGCCAGTTGCACCGCCGTTACCGCCAGCCACCCTGCCAGCCGCGCCAGCAATCTCGTGTGCGCCGCCGCCAGCCGCCCCGCCGTTGCCAACGTCCCCATCGCCGCCAGCGTTCCCGCCGCCAGCCGCACTACCACCGCTTGCGGCCCCGTCGCCCCCGCCGCCAGCCGCCCAGCCGAACGCGTCGCTTGCCGCGTTGTCGCGGTATGGGTTGAGCGGCCCGTCCCCGTAGCTCTCCATCGGGAACGGCAGAAACTCGCAGCTGTTGAACTGCTCCGCGACCTCGTCCGCGACAAAGCCGCCGAGCTCCGTCAGGCGCACCGCCCTCTCGGTTTCCTCCAGCAGGCCGTATTTCTTGAGCCGCGCCACCTTCGCCGCAAACGCGCGCCCGAAAGCGATGCCGTTCATCTGCGCGAACTTGGCCTTTTTCACGTCCATGTTTTTCAGCGGGAGCACGATCGACCAGCGCAGCTGCTGCTCCGCGCCGCGAATGTACCCCCGGTTCATGGGCAGGCGCCCCGCGTCTATCGACTCGTAGTATTCGGCGAAGTGCTGCGTGTTCAGCGCGAAGCGGTCGCGGTAGCTGGAAAAGGCCGTTATGCCGAAGCCAACCTGGTCGTACAGGTTGCAGCACTGGTTGTAGGCGTAGTGGGATATGTTCTTTCTGTCCTTCGTGTACACGCGCCGCAGGTTCTCGAAGAACCCGTGCTCGCCCATGATGTCGGCCGCCATCTGCTTCATGGTCATGGTTTCCTCGAATGACGGCGCCTCGCCCCGCTTGCGTATGATGTCCCCCTGCATGTCGCCGTAGGCCAGCACCTTGAGGCGGTAGAACTGGATTTCGTCCGCAGGCAGGCCCGCCGCGCGCCGCACGACCTCCGCCCAGTTCTCGTAGTTCTCCCCAGGGTGGCCGTAGATGAACTCGACGTTCAGGTCGAAGCCGAAGTCCTTCGCGTTGCGCGCGGCCTCCTCAACCGTCTTCGCGCTGTGCGGCCGGTTCATCGCGCGCAGCACGCCGTCGTCGAGGCTCTGCGCGCCTATCGTCAGCCGCGTGACGCCCATCTCCCGCATTATTCTCAGGCGCTCCAGCCCCTTTTCGCCGACGATGGTGTTCGGATCGACGTCGTAGTTGAACTGCGCGCAGCGGTGCATGTCCGTCTTGCGCCCGAAGAACTCCAGAAAGTCCGCGAGCGCCTCCGGCTCCAGATACGTGGGCGTGCCGCCCCCGACGAGCACGGAGCGCGGCGCTATCCTGTCCATGCCAAAGCGGCTCAGGTAGAGCTCGATCTCCCGCTTGAGATAGCCGATGTACCGCGACTTTTCCTCAGTCTGGAGGCCGATCTTGCCGGGATAGTGGCAGAACACGCAGTGCCGCTCGCAGAAGGGGAAATGCACGTAGATGTCCATAAGCCCGTCCGCGGGCTGCGCGTATGTGCCGTAGAGCTCGCCCTCCGACATGGCGGGGTACTGCGTGATGGGCGGGTAGTGCACGGACGGCACAAAATCGCCGTCGGCGCAGATCAGGCCCAGGCTTTGAAGCTCTTTCAGCTGGCCGATCCGCTGTTTCGCGTTTTCCGCGTATTCCATGAAATGTTTCAAGGCAAGGCACCTCTGCTCTGTATTAGTTGCGCCGGCAAGCTGCCGGCGCGGCCGCGTTAGTTTGGCAGGCCGTGGGCGCTGCCCGCGTTAATTCATCAGGCTGCCGTCCACCCACGTCTCCAGGATCCCGAAGTTGCCGTAGGCGTCGTAGCCGTAGCCATAGCCGTTGTACAGTTCGTCGTCCCGAAACTCGCCCTCGTAGTACGAGCCGTCGGTGAACGTGAGCCTTCCCTGGCCGTTGAACGACCCTTCTCGAAAGCTGCCCGTGTATTGATCGCCGGACGGCGCCGTGAGCGTGCCCTCGCCGGTGATGACGCCGTATGACAGGTTCCCGATGTACGAGTAGCCCTCCTGCACGATGGTGGCCTGGCCGTTAGGCACGCCCTTGACGAAATACGCCTCCATATAGGCGCTGTCGTCGGCTTCCGCGTAATACACGCTGCCCTCCGGCAGGCCGTCCGCGAACACGGCCCACAGCATGCTGCCCTCCGGCCACAGCATGTTGTTGAACGCGACTTCCTCCGAGAGCGTGAGATAGCCCTCGCCGTTGGGCATGCCGCCGGCCCAGGCGCCGGTGTACGTGGCTTTTGCGGAAAACAGGCTCGTCTTGTACGTGACGGCCCGCTCATATACGGTCGATTCCCCGTCCGGCGTCCCGCTCGTAGGGGGAGGAGGCTGCTGGCCGCTCGTCGCCGGGGGCTCGCCCGGAGGCTGTTGCCCGCCCGTGGGGGTGGGGGGCGGCTCCCGCCCGTCCTGCCCGCTCGTCGCGGGCGGCTCGCTGGGCGGTTGCTGCGGCTCGCCTGTCGGCGGGGGCGGCTCTCGCCCCTCCGTCGCCGGGGGCTGCCCGTCCTGCCCAGCCTGGCCGCTCGTCGGCGGCTCCCGCCCGTCCTGCCCGCCCGCGGGAGTGGGGGGCGGTTCCTGCCCGTCCGGCCCCGACTGGCCGCCCGTCGGCGGCGCCTCGCCCCGCCCCGGCTGATCAGGCTGATCCGGCTGGCTCGGCGGCGTCTCGCCCGTCGGCGGCGATTCGCCCTGCCCGCCCCCGCCCGTCGGCGGCGCGGGCGCCGCGCTGCCGGAGGGTGCAGGCGACGCGCCCGGCGTTGCGGCAGGGGATGCGCCGGGGGATGCGCCCGGCGAGGCGCCGGGCTCTCCCGCGCCGGATGGCCTTTCCGTCGCGGGCGGCGCCGCGTCGCCCCGCGCCGGCGTCGCCCCAGGCGTCGCCCCAGGCGTGGGCGAGGCTTCCGCGACGGTTTTGCCCTCGCCCGCGCCTGAACCGGTTCCGGCTCCAGCTCCGGCTCCGGATCC
>JAISFK010000348.1 GCA_031263625.1 Clostridiales bacterium | reverse complement strand
CGGAGGCCGGGCGAGCCCCGGCGCTGAAGCTGGCCCCGCCGCTGCGCTTCTCGCATATCGGGATCGCCGACAAGGAGCGCTTTGACGCGCTGTTCAGGGCGGTCAACCCGCAGATATCCGACCTGACGTTTTCCAACCTGCTCATGTGGCGGCGCATGATAAACTTCCGCGTGGCGTGGTGCGGCGGCTTCGCGTGCCTGCTGGCGATCCCGTACAAATACCCGCCGTACATGTACGCGCCGGTCGGGGACATGGCCGACGCGGGCGGGTTCGAGCGCGCGGTGCGCCAGTCCGTCGAGTTTTTCGGGTGGAAGGGCTGGACGCCGAGGTTCCGCTGCGTGCCGGCCGACGCCGTGCCGGACATGGCGCGCATTTTGGGCGGGCTCGGCTGCAAGTGCCGCTGCGAGGAGGACAGGGACTTTTTTGACTACGTGTACCTGGCGAGCGACCTCATCGGCCTGCGCGGCAAAAAGTTCGACGGCAAGCGCAACCACATCAGCAGATTCAAAAAAATGTACGACTACGAGTACGAAAAGCTGACGCCCGCGCATATTGACGAATGTTTCCGCATAATGTATGATCGCTGTGTGCAGAACGACTGCGACTGCCTGCGGGGCAAGTTCTATTCCTGCGACAGGAAGCCCAGCATGGAGCTGCTGTCTAACTTCGGCAGGCTGAGCTGCGAGGGGGCGGTCGTCAGGGTCAACGGGCGCTGCGAGGCGTTCACGGTCGGGGAGGCGCTGAACGCCGACACGGCCGTCATCTACATCGAGAAGGCCAACGCCTCCATACAGGGCCTTTACGCGTTCATAAACCAGCAGTTCTGCGAGCGCGAGTGGCACGGCATGACATACATAAACCGCGAGGAGGACGAGGGGGTCGAGGGCCTGCGGAAGGCGAAGCTCTCGTACCACCCGGCCAGGCTGGTGGAGAAGTACACCGTCACGGCGCAGCCGCCGCGGCAGTAGCGGAGAAGAGCGCCGTCACGGCGCAGCCGCCGCGGCGCAGCCGCCGCGGCAGCAGCGGAGAAGAACGCCGTCATGGCGCGGGCGCAGAGGCAGTAGCAGTAGTAGTAGCGGAGAAGCACACCGTCACGGCGCAGCCGCCGCGGCAGCAGCAGTAATAGTAATAGTAGCGGAAGAATACACCTCGCTTCAAGCTTTGGCAATCAGCTGTTGTTTTGCAGATTTCACATGTTTCACGCCCGGGAGCGCGCCCGGCGCCGTGCGGCGCGGCGTGGCGCGGGGCGGGCTTCCCGGTATGAATAAATAAAAATGCGGAGGTAAGAGATGAGCGTAAAAGTTGGCATCAACGGTTTTGGGCGTATCGGCAGGCTAGTATTCAGAGCGGCTCTTGGGAATCCGGCAATCGAAGTGACAGCAGTCAATGATCCGTTTATTGACCTTGAATACATGAAGTACATGCTGAAATACGACACGGTGCACGGCAAGTTTGACGGAAAGCTGGAGACGGCCGACGGCAAGCTCGTCGTGAACGGCAAGGCCGTGGCCGTGTTCGCCAAGAAGGATCCGAGCGAGATCCCGTGGGCCTCGGCGGGCGCCGAGTACATCGTGGAGTCGGCCGGCGTGTTCACGACGACGGAAAAGGCGTCCGCGCACCTGAAGGGCGGCGCGAAGAAGGTCGTCATAAGCGCCCCGTCCAGCGACGCGCCGATGTTCGTCATGGGCGTGAACCAGGACAAGTACACGAAGGACATGCAGGTCATCTCGAACGCGTCGTGCACGACGAACTGCCTCGCGCCGCTCGCGAAGGTCGTCCACGACAATTTCGGCATCGTCGAGGGGCTCATGACGACCGTCCACGCCACGACGGCGACGCAGAAGACCGTTGACGGGCCTTCCGCCAAGGACTGGCGCGGCGGCAGGGCGGCGGCGGGCAACATCATCCCGTCGTCCACGGGCGCGGCCAAGGCGGTCGGCAAGGTCATCCCTGAGCTGAACGGCAAGCTGACGGGCATGTCGTTCCGCATACCGACGCTGGACGTGTCGGTCGTCGATCTGACGGTGCGGCTCGAAAAGGGCGCGACATACGACGAAATAAAGGCCGCCGTGAAAAAGGCGTCCGAGGGCGAGCTGAAGGGCATACTGGGCTACACGGAGGAGGACGTCGTGTCTTCGGATTTCACGACCGACCCGCGCACGTCGATATTCGACGCCAAGGCCGGCATATCCCTGAACAGCAACTTTGTGAAGCTCGTGTCCTGGTACGACAACGAATGGGGCTATTCCAACAAGGTAGTGGACCTGATCGCCCACATTGCCGCGGTGGACGCGCGCTAGGCGGCGCATTGCCGCAGCAGGCGCGCGCGCTAAGCGTGTGATAGGCGGCGGCGCGGCCGCGAGGTTGCGAGGTTGCGAGGCATCAATGCCGCGAGGCTGCGGGGCCCCGCGCGGGCGGGCCAGCCGGCGGCGCCGGCGGCGAACGATACAGCAAGGCCCAGCGAAGGAAGCATAGCGCCTCTAGGCCGTGCTTCTTTCGCGTTTGGGGCGGTTTGGCATAACATAGCTATGATATTAATAACATAACTATGATACTAATAAACTAGGAGCTGATTAACTGTATGGCTGAATACAACAAAAAGACGGTCGAGGACGTCAGCGTGGCCGGCAAGAGGGTGCTGGTCAGGGTGGACTTCAACGTCCCGCTCGACAAGGAGCGCAACATAACGGACGACACGAGGATTGTGGGCGCCCTGGACACGATCAGGTATCTCGCGGACCACAAGGCGCGCGTGATCCTGGTTTCGCACCTCGGCAGGCCCAAGGGCGGGTTCGAGGACAAGTACAGCATGAAGCCCGCGGCGCAGAGGCTGTCCGAGCTACTGGGCAAGCCCGTGGCGCTCGCGGCGGACGTAATAGGCCCGGACGCCAAGGCCAAGGCCGCCGCGCTCGCGGACGGCGACGTGATGCTGCTCGAAAACGTGCGCTTCCACGCCGAGGAGGAGAAAAACGACCCGGCGTTCGCGAAGGAGCTGGCCTCGCTCGCGGAGATATACGTCAACGACGCGTTCGGCACGGCGCACAGGGCCCACGCCTCGACGGAGGGCGTGGCGAAGTGCCTGCCCGCCGTGTGCGGCTTCCTCATCAAAAAGGAGATCGGCGTGATGGGCAAAGCGCTGTCGGACCCCAAGCGCCCGTTCGTGGCGATTCTGGGCGGCGCCAAGGTTTCCGACAAGATCGCCGTGATTGAGAACCTGCTCGACAAGTGCGACTGCGTTATCATAGGGGGCGGCATGGCGTACACGTTCCTCAAGGCGCAGGGCCTGGGCATAGGCAAGTCGCTGTGCGAGGACGACAAGATCGGGCTCGCCAAGGGCCTGATCGAGAAGGCGCGCGCGAAGAGCGTACGCTTCATTCTGCCAAAGGACGTGAAGGTGGCGCGGGAGTTCAGCAACGATTCCGAGGCGAAGACGGTGCCGGCCGACGGGATCCCCGACGGCTGGATGGGGCTGGACGTCGGGCCGGGCACGATGGCCGAGTTCGCCGATATAATAAAGGGCGCCGGGACCGTCGTGTGGAACGGGCCGCTCGGCGTGTTCGAGTTCCCGAATTTCGCGGAGGGCACGAGATTCGTCGCGAAGGCGCTGGCCGATTCCGGCGCCATAACCATTATCGGGGGCGGCGACTCGGCCGCGGCGGTCGAGCAGATGGGATTCGCGGACAGGATGACGCACATATCGACGGGCGGCGGCGCGGCGCTCGAATTTCTGGAAGGCAAGACGCTGCCCGGCATAGCCGCGCTGCAGAACGCGTAGCGCCGCAGGGCAGGGCAGGGGCCCGCAGGGCATGGCGGGAGCCGCAGTGGCCCGCAGGGCGGGAGCCGGGGCGGAGAGCAAGGCGAAGCCGCATAGCGCGGCAGAGCGGGGCGGGAACCGCAGGGCGGGAGCCGGGGCGGAGAGCCGCGCGGGGCCGGCCGCAGAACGCGCAGCGCCGCCTTGCGAGGCGGGCGCCCGGAGAAAAAAGGGAGGATATAGTCGATGATAGTTGCTGGGAACTGGAAGATGAACAAGACGCCCTCGGAAGCGGCGGCGTTCGTGAAAGAGCTGATCCCGCGCGTCAAGGGCGCGAAATCGGAAGTCGTCGTCGCGGCGCCGTTCGTCGCGCTGCCGGGCGTCGCGGAGGCGGCCAGGGGCACGAACATCAAGGTCGCGGCGCAGAACATGCACTACGAGGCGAAGGGCGCGTACACGGGCGAGGTGTCGGCCGACATGCTGAAGGACGCCGGCGCGGACTACGTGATAATCGGGCACTCCGAGCGCCGGCAGTATTTCGGGGAAACGGACGAAACGGTCAACAGGAAGGTGCAGGCCGCCACGGCCGCCGGGCTGATCCCGATCGTCTGCGTGGGCGAGTCGCTCGCGCAGCGCGAGCAGGGCATCACGCCGGAGGTCGTGCGCAGGCAGGTGAAGATCGCGCTGCTCGGCGTCAGCGCGGAAACGCTGCTCTCGTCCGGGCTCGTGATAGCCTACGAGCCCATATGGGCGATCGGCACGGGCAAGACCGCGACGAACGAGCAGGCGAACGAGGTCTGCCACACCATACGCATGCTGCTGGCGGAGCTGTACGGCGCCGAGGCGGCGGCGAAGGTGAGCATACAGTACGGCGGCAGCGTGACGGCGGCCAACGCCAAGGAGCTGTTCGCCATGCCGGACATCAACGGCGGGCTGGTGGGCGGCGCGAGCCTGAAGGCCGCGGACTTTGAGGTAATAGCCAATGCTTAGGAAAGCTGGGTACGAGGGGCTCAAGGGCAAGGGCCCCCTGCTGGTAGTCGTGATGGACGGCGTCGGCCTCTCGGAGAGGGAGGCCGGCAACGCCGTCATGCAGGCGTACACGCCGACGCTGGACGCCATGTTCTCGTCGTGCCCCGGCGTCCGGCTCAAAGCGCACGGCAAGGCCGTCGGCCTGCCGTCGGACGACGACATGGGCAATTCGGAGGTCGGCCACAACGCCATGGGCGCGGGCAAGGTGTACAGCCAGGGCGCGAAGCTCGTCAGCAGGGCGATTGAAACGGGCGGCATGTTCGAGAGCGCCGCGTGGAAAGAGCTCGTGCGCGGCTGCGCCGCTGGCGCGGGCGCAGTTGCGGGCGGCTCGCCCGATAGCCATGGCATTGGCGCGGGCGCAGTTGCGGGCGGGAGCCCTAGCGCAGGCGCGGGCGCGGGCAGCGGCTCGGCTGTCGGCGGCACCCTGCATTTCATAGGGCTTTTCTCGGACGGCAACGTGCACTCGCACATCGACCACCTGAAAGCCATGATCGCGCGCGCGAAGCGCGACGGCGTGAAAAGGGTGCGAGTCCACATACTGCTGGACGGCCGCGACGTCGGCGAGACGTCCGCGCTCGAATACGTGGATCCCTTCGAGGCGTTTTTGGCAGGGCTGAACGACGCCGGCTTTTCCGCGCGGATAGCCAGCGGCGGCGGCAGGATGAAGGTGACGATGGACCGCTACGAGGCCGACTGGGGGATGGTCGAGCTCGGCTGGCGCACGCACGTCCAGGCGATCGGCAGGAAATTCCCGTCGGCCAGGGCGGCGATCGAGGCGTACCGCTCCGAGGCCAAGGTGATCGACCAGGATCTGCCGCCGTTCGTCGTGGCGGACGGCGACGAGCCGGTCGGGCCGATTTCGGACGGCGACAGCGTGATATTCTTCAACTTCCGCGGCGACCGCGCGATCGAGATCAGCAAGGCGTTCGACTACGCCGATTTCGACAAGTTCGACAGGGGGGCGGCGCCGCGCGCGCTGTACGCGGGGATGCTCGAATACGACGGGGATCTGCACCTGCCCAGGCGCTACCTCGTGAGCCCGCCGGAGATCAGGGACACCCTCGGCGAGCACCTGTGCGCCTCTGGCGTCCGGCAGCTCGCCATATCGGAAACGCAGAAGTTCGGGCATGTGACGTATTTTTGGAACGGCAACCGCAGCGGCAAGTTTGACGACGAGCTGGAAACATACGTCGAGGTGCAGTCGGACATCGTGCCGTTCGAGCAGCGCCCGTGGATGAAGGCCGCCGAAGTGACCGACGCGCTGATTGAGGCGCTGAGGTCGGGCAGGCACGACTTTTTGCGCGTGAACTTCGCCAACGGCGACATGGTGGGGCACACGGGGAACTTCGCGGCCACGCGGATCGCCGTCGAAACGGTGGACTTGTGCCTGGCCCGCCTGCTGCCGGAGGTGAGCGCCCTGGGCGGCGTCGCGATTGTAACGGCGGACCACGGCAACGCCGACGAGATGTACGAGACGAGCAAGAAGACGGGCGAGCCAGTGCGCAACCCGGACGGCAGCTTCAAGGCAAAGACCAGCCACACGCTCAACAGGGTGCCGTGCCTGTTCTTCGGCCTGGCCGAGGGCAGCGGCTTTCGCGTCGCGCCGGGCGAATACGGGCTGTCGAACCTCGCGGCCACCGTGGCGGCGCTGCTGGGCTACGAGCCGTTCGA
>JAISFK010000275.1 GCA_031263625.1 Clostridiales bacterium | reverse complement strand
AGCGCGAGCAGCTCCTGCGCCGCGTTGACGGTCGCCAGCGTGTACCTGAAAGCGGACTGCAAGTTCGGCAGCGAATACGCGGACTTGTCCGCGATGGCGTCCACATAGCCCTCCAGCGCGCCCTTGACGTCCACCCACGAATTGTACGCCGCCCCGGCCGCGTTGTAGGCGCCTTTTATTTCGCCGAGCTGCAGGGCGTTTCCGCCGCCGGACGCGCCCGCTCCCGCGCCGCCGGACGCGCCGCCGAATGTACCGCCGTCCTGCGCGTAGCCTTTGATTCTGGCCGCGATCGCCGCCATTTCATAGTTCGCCTTGAGCATGCTTTCGGAAAAAATGAACAGCTCGCCGCAGTAATACATCTTTTCCGCAATGCCGGCGGCCTCGCGCAGGGAGTTGCGGGAGGCCGCCGCCCCGTCCGGCGGCGCCGACGCGCCCGCCGCGATGGGCGCGGCGACGGCGAGCGCCATGACGATGGCGAGCACCAGGATTATGGCGAGCGCCCTTGCCGCGGCGCCGGCCTTTTCAATGGCGCCGGCTTTCTCAATCGCGCCCGCCATCGCCGCAGCCATCGCCATGGCGCCGGCGGCCGGCCTGCCGGGCGCGCGATCCCGCGCCCTTTCGCGCAAAGCGGCATTTCCCGCACTTCCTGTATTTTCTGCACTTCCTGTATTTTTTGTATTTCCCGCGTTTTTTGTCATTTGCTCGTCCTTTCGGGGATCGCCAGCCTGACCGCTATCGCGGGCGAGCCCTCCGGCACGCCGCTGGCGTGGATTATGAGATCGTCGCCGGATGCGGAGAGCGCGGCCCGCGCGCCCCCGATGGCCTCGCCGGACTTCGCCGCCGCGCCCAGCCCCTTGATCGTGGCGGAGGCGGCGCCTGCGGGCAGTCCGTCCAGCAGGATGTAGACATTGCCGTCATTGCGCGTGAAGAACGCCGTGGCGCCGCCCTCCAAGGGCTGCTCCTGCCGCTCGAAGGGCCGCGTCCCGTAGATGGCCTCGCCGTTTCGGCCCAGCCACTCGCCCATGTAGCGCAGCCGCGACGCCTGGTTCTCAGGGATCGTCCCGTCCGCCTTGGGGCCGACGTTTATGAGCAGGTTCCCGTTGTACGCCACCGTCTTCGCGAGCAGCCGCACGAAATTCTGCGGGCTGAGAAGGTGCTCGTCGCCCTCCGCCTGGTTGTATCCGAACGAGAGGCCGATGCCCCGGCACTCCTCCCACTTTTTCTCGACGTCAACGTTCCCCGCTCCGGACTGGTACTCCTTTGTGGCGTAGTCGTGCCAGACGCCGTTCCATCGGTCGTCCACGACGCCGTCCTCGACGGCATTGTAGTAGTGCGCGAACAGGTACGGCAAATCCTTCTCGCCCTTGTACGGCCAGCCTATGTCGTTGAAAAGCAGCGAGGGGGCAAACCTGTCGATCAGCTCCGTGAACTGGTTGTACGCGTAGTCCGAATAGTCGTAGCCTATGTTGTCCGGGTGCTGGACGTCGTAGCCGTTGCGCATCGGCCACTTCGCGAAGCGCCAGTCGATGAGCCCGGAATAGTAGACGCCGAAGCGCATGCCCTGCGCCCGCACGGCGCGGCACAGCTCGGCCGCGATGTCCCTGCGCGGCCCCATGCGGCACGAGTTGTAGCGCGTGTAGGCCGAGTCCCACAGGCAGAATCCGTCGTGGTGCTTCGTGACGGGCACGACGTACCGGGCGCCCGCCGCCTTGAACAGCGCGGCCCACTCGGCGGGGTTCCAGCTTTCCGCCTGCCACATGTCCACGAAGCGCTCATACGGAAAGTCCTCGCCGTAGGTCTTCACGTGGCGCTCATACGTCGGGCCTTTGCCGACCCGCACCGAGTTCATGTACCATTCGGCGTAGGGGTTGTTCTCGAACCACACGTCGTCAGGCATGGAGCCGAGCTCGCCTGTCGGCGGCGCCCAGGCCGGGACGGAGTACGGGCCCCAGTGGATGAATATGCCGAATTTCGCGTCGTTGTACCACTTGGGCGCGACGTGCTGCCGGATGGACTCCATTTCGGGGATGAACCGCATAAATATGGCCTCCTTTTATAGCGTTATGGCGATTTTTTACAGTGGCTTTTAATACTAAATATTATACTCCGCGCCCCGCAAAACTCAAGGCTCTTTTGCGCTTTTGGCGATGGGGCCGTCCAGCGGGCCGCCCAGTGCATTCGGGCCGCCCAGACCGCCCAGCAGGGCCATCGCCGCCCGCGCCTCGGCCACGCCGAGCTGCCCGGGCGCCGAGGCGCTCGCGCCGCTCGCGGCCTTGCAGAACGTGACGGCCGAGCCGAAAAGGCCGCCCGCGACGCGGCTCACGCAGCCCGTTTGCCCCATGGACATCGCTATGACGGGGCGCCCGGCGCGCGACGTGTACTCGTATGCCGCGGACATGAGCTCCAGAACGTCGCCGAAGCAGGACGGCATCGCGGCGACCTTGGGGATGTCCGCGCCCATCGCCCGCATCGCCTCGAACTGCGCGACGATGTCGCTCTTGCGCGGCGTCCCGCCAAAATAGTGGCGCGACGCCACCGACGCGGCGCCGGCGCCGCGAGCCGCCCCGATCACGCGCCGCGCGGCCTCGCCCCCGGCCGACAGCTCGACGTCCACCGCGTCGGCCGCGCCGCTCTCCGCAATCGCGGCAAGCAGGCGCGCATACGCCCCGCTGTCCCGGACGGCCTCGCCGCCCTCCGGGCAGCCGCCCTCAGCGGCCGTCCTGAACGTGGCGAGCAGCGGCACGGGGCCCAGGGCGGCGCGCAGGGCTTTGAGCGTTTCGATCGCCGCGCCCGCGTCGCCGGCGCGCCGGAAAAAGTCCATGCGCCATTCGGCCAGATCGGCCCCCGCCGCCGCCGCGACGGCCGCCTCGCCCAGAAGCTCGGCGGCCGTCCCCGAAACGAGCGGGACGCATATCTTCGCGGCGGCGCCGCCGCCAATCTGCACATCGCGGATCATGACTGTCTCGATCATTGCCCCTGCCTCTCGCTGCTTGTCTTAATGCATTATATCATATTGCAGATGATTGTTGAAAAGCCATGGCGGATCTGGTATATGTCCACATACCATTGAAACGTCCACATTGAAAAGCAGCATCGACCTGTGTTATTGTTAATGAAAGAAAAGCAAAGCCCCACGGGAGGAACCCAATGAGACTGCAAAACAAAACTGCCGTAGTGACTGGCGCTGCCTCGGGGATTGGACGGGCTGCCGCGCTGCGCCTAGCGCAGGAGGGTGCGCGGATTTATGCGGTGGATATCGACGAGACTGGCCTTGCCGGAACCGCGCAACCGGCCAGGGATGCCATTCTGACCCGGCGTTGCGACGTGGCCGACGAGCAGCAGGTCAGGAATGCCGTGGCCGACGCCATGGAGCAACTGGGCCGGATCGACATTCTGGTGAACATCGCGGGAATACAGATCACCAAGCTGCTGCGCGACACCACCTGGGCCGATTTCACCCGCATGATGGAGATCAACATGGGCGGCGCCTTTCTGTTTTGCCGGGAGGTGCTTCCCCATATGCAGGCGCAAAAATCTGGCTCGGTGATTAACCTTGCCTCCGAACTTGCCTTTGTGGGTTACCCGAAGCTTGCTTCCTACACGGCCACCAAGGGAGCGATGGTTGCCTTTACCCGCTCGGTGGCCCTTGAGGCGATTAGGGATGGCGTGCGGGTAAACTGTGTCTGCCCCGGCGCGACCGACACCCCCATCTTCTGGGAGGGGGAGGCCGACCTGGCAAGGAGGAAAGCCATGCTGGACCAGGTTGCGGCCGAAAAGCCGAACGGCCGGCTCATCACGCCCGAGGAGGTCGCAAATGGCATCCTCTTTATGGCATCGGACGAATCCTCCGCCGTCGTGGGCGCCTCCCTGATCATGGACGGCGGCTTTACCGCAATGTAAATGTAAATGCAGCATCACATAAAGCATAGGAGAAAATCAATGAGCGAAGCCTTATACGAGGTGCGTGGTCCGAAAACCCTGTTGGAGATGACGGCAAAGGAGCTTAGAGAAGCGATGAAGACCGCGGATATCGCGGTGCTTTCTTTCGGCGCGGTCGAGAACCACGCCACCCATCTGCCCCTTGCCGCCGACACCCTGCAGGGCACTGAGCTGATCAAGCGCACCGCAGCCTGTCTGACGCAACGTGGGCTGCCGGCTATTCCGGCCTTCTGCGTGCCGTACGGAGTGCAGACCAACCGCTTTGAGCGGGAGGGGGACGCCTTTTTCGGCAATGTCTGCCTCACGCAGAAGACCTTTATCTCCATGACCGCCGAGCTGGCGCTTTCCTTGATCGACAACGGCTTTCGGCGCCTGGTCTTCTGTGTAAGTCACGCCGAGAATCTGGCCGCCCTGCACGTGGCGGCCAAGGACCTCGCCGATCTGCACAGTGTCCCGGTGATTGTAGCCGACTGGATTCCGCCCATGAACGATGAGTGGCCCAAGTTCCTAAAAAACAAGGAGCATCAGGGGCATGCCGGCGAGGATGAGACCTCCTGCGTAATGGCCGTTGCGCCAAGGCTGGTGGATCTTTCCGGCCTTGTCTCCTACCACCCGCCCGAGGATCAAAACCCGGTCAAGCTTTCGGGGCTGCACTATTACGGCGGCGCGGTGGGCATCTACACCGCCGTGCGGAAGGACGACAGCCCCGGCTATGTGGGCGACCCGGCCGACGCCACCGCCGAAGCCGGCAACACATGTTATGATTTATATGCCAACTGGACGGCCGATGTGGTTTGCAAATACTGGAAGAAGGGTTGACATTGGAACAATCTCTATGGGCGAACCGCGCCTCTATGGCGGGAATTGGGCTTTCGCAGGTTTGTTTTGGCACTGAGCACATCAACTGCGCCGCCCCGCAGTTCGGCGGGGCCATCCTTGCCGAGGCGGCGCGGCAGTATGGCGTCAACTTCTGGGATACCGATAACTCCTATGGCTCCATCACGCAGGTGGCGGCTGCGCTGAAAATAGTGCGGAGGGAGGAGGTCGTCATCTGCTCCAAGTCCTATGCGGCTTCCGCCAAAGAGGCTGAGGCTGATCTGGCGCGATCCCTGGAGGAGCTGGGCACCGACTACATTGACATCTTTCTTCTTCACGAGGTGCCTGCAGGCAGTCTGGAGCGGCTGATGCCCGGGTTGGAGGCGCTTACAAAAGCCAAGCAAAAAGGGATCATCCGCGCGGTGGGCCTTTCCACCCACAGCGCCTCTATCGTCTCCCAGGGCGCCGATATCCCCGAGATCGAGATTGTCTGCGCTCCCTTCAACCGGCAGGGTACGCGCATTGAGGAGGGCGCCCTCGATTCCATGCGCGTCGCCCTCGACAGGGCCCACAATCAAAAAGGGAAGGGCGTTTACGTCATCAAGACACTCGGGGCGGGCGACCTTGTCCACGACGTGCGCGGTTCCCTGCGCTGGGTGCTGGATCATCATGCGAGCATCGATGTCTACAATATCGGGGTGGCGGCCCTCTCGGAGCTGCGGGAGGATCTCTCGGTTGTGAATGAATATTTCAGCAGGCTGGGAGAGGCGCATCATGAATGATCTGCTTATAAAAAACGGCTTGATTTTCACCTTTATTCACGAGGGCTACCACGCCCTTAAACTGCGGGAGGCTGACCTGCTCATCGAGGACGGCTGCATCGCGAAAATTGCATCCGGCATCACCGCTTCTTGCGATGCCCTTGATGCGGAGGGCAGTTTGGTTTTGCCCGGCTTTATCGATATGGGCTCCTGGTCTGTGGCGGCAAGGCTGATGGCGGGCCTGCTCCCCGATCGCAGAACGCCCCGCGCGCAGGGGACCCTGCTCTACACCCAGGTGCTGCCGATGATGAACCTTGCTTGGAAGCTGTTGTCGCCAGAGGATGCCAAGGCGCTTGCCTTGCATGGACTTTGGACGGGTCTGTCAACCGGCACCACCACCGCTGTGGGGTTGTGCTCCATTATTGATCTGGAGGCGCATCTGGAGGCGGCCGACGAGCTGGGCATGCATATTATTCCCATGCGGATGGGCAACATCGGCGGCGAGCGGGTCATCCGCGCCGACGCCCCCGCCGCGCAGGTTAAGCGGGTGATGAAGACGAAGGGGACGCGCTGTGCCTTTGTCACCAGTTCGGGCCACGACACCGAGGAGCTCCGCCGCCTCTCTGACCTCGGCTATCTTTCTGCCGAGGCACTCATCTTCCAGCCTGTGCTGGCCGACCGGTTTGGCCGGGAGCTGATCGCGGCCTCCGGCGCCAGCGCTGTATTTAGCGCGGTGGGCTGCGTACAGGAGGGCAGGGCGTTTCCCGGCGTGGATTTTTTGCGCGGCGGGATCAACACGGCGCTGGCCACCGGATGCTGGGGCGGCGCCATGCTCAGCGAAATGCGCATGGCCGCCTTTTCCGCCAAGCAGGCGGAGGGGGACCCCTCTCAGTATAAGGCGACCGACGCGTTCTATGCAGCTACTGTGGCGGGTGGCCGGGCGCTTGGCCTTCACGACAGGCTGGGTCGCCTCGAGATCGGCATGAGCGGCGATCTTTCGGTGGTGGACATGCAGCGCCTTGAGCCGCTGAGCTATCCTTTCATTCAGTATCTGTACGGTTCCACAGCCACCGACGTGCGCCATGTGGTGCAAGGCGGGCATGTTTGCAAACGGGATTTTGCTCCGCCCGCGCGGGTGGCCAGAAGGCTTGAGCAGACCCGCAAAGCCGTCAGCGAAGCAATCCTGCGCGTGTGGGACGAGGCGCAGCGCAGTATTCTGTAATCTGTAATCAGTTGCAATCAGCCGTAATCAGGCTCGATCAGCTGTAATCAGTTTTTCATCTTTTCATCCGGAATCGAACTGCCGTATTGCATAAGGCGCGGTTTTTGCATATAATACATCTATGCTTGGCGCTATGCGAAGCGACATTTGGCATATGCGCGGCCGCCAAACTGCAAAAGAAAAGAGGGCAATCCTATGGCTGGTAAAACAATGTCCGCAAAATTCGCGCGCGCGCTGCGCGCCGTGTCGGCGGCGGCGATCGCCGCCATGCTGGCCGCGCAGGCTCTGCCTGCGGCGGCGACCGCAACGGCTGCAACGGCTGCAACGGCGGCCGCAACGGCGGCTACGGCAGAGGCTGCGGCCGGCGCGGCGGCAACGGCCGCGACGGCGAAAGTGGCGACGGTCGCGCCGGTCGCGCCGGCAGTGGCAACGGTCGCGACGGCGCAGGAGCCGGCGTCCATCATCTCCGAGGTGGCCGCGGAGGAAAGCCCGCAGGAGCCGCAGCCCGGCTCGCCGGGCGCACTGTCCGTGCGCGACACCAACCTGACCGCGCAGCAGAAGGCCGAAATGCTCGCCGAGCTGGGCCTGCTGAAGGGCGACGCCCAAAACGGGCTGATGCTGGACAGCAAGGTCAGGCGCTCCGAGGCCGCGACGTTTTTCACGAGGCTGCTGGGCGAGGAGCAGGACGTGCTCGCCGGCGCGGCGTCGGAATACGCGCAGACGCCGTTCCCGGACGTGGCCGCGGGCCAGTGGTACACGCCGTACATATCGTACTGCGCGAGCATCGGCCTGATCGGCGGCCGGCCGGACGGCAAATACTACCCCGACGATACCATCACGGAAAAGGAGTTCGCGCACCTGCTGCTGGAGATACTGGGGTACATCTACACGGTTGACTACGAGTGGGGCACGGTGTACGAGTTCGCATACGACATCGGGCTGTTCAACGACTCGTCATACGCGACGAAGAAAGACGACAGCGCGGATTTCTACAGGCTGGATTCCTGCGAGCTGATATTCACGGCGCTCGAGCTGGAGAAAAAGGACAGCGCCCTGCTGCTCATAGAGGATCTGGCCGAGCGGGGAGCGGTCGCCGAGGATGCGGCGCTCGGGCTGGGGTACAGCCTGGACGGCCTCTACGGCGGCGGCGGCGCCAAGCCGCTGGACGAGTACGCCGACATCGAGGCCGTGTACCACGCGGAGCCCGACCTCCTGTGGGTCGTGTTCACGCAGAACGTGTCGTTTGACGCGGGGAGCGTGGAGATCACGGAAACCTTCGACATCTCGAAGCCGCTCGCGCTCACGGTCGAGAGCGTGTACACGAGGAGCGCCCTCATAAGGACGGGCGCCCAGACGCCGCGCATGGAGTACACGATCGACATCAGCAACGTCGTCGGCGCGGACGGCGCGAACGCGGGCATGCTCAGCTGCGACTTCGTCGGCTTCGACCCGTCGGCCGCGGCGGACACGCCCGCCGGGCTCACGACGAGAAGCGGCGTGGACGGCGGGGCGGGCGAGCCCGCGCCGGGCAGCGCGGGAAGCGCCGCCGCCGGGACGCAGGGGGGCGCGGGCGGCGTCCTCGGCGGGGCGGGGCAGGCGGGGCCGGACGCCGGCGTCGAGTATTTCCGGATCGTCAACGCGTACACGGTGTCCTCCAGCCAGGTGGCGGTGTATTTTTCGCAGCCGATATCCGAAACGGCCGAGAACCCGCCGCTCTACAGCATTTACCGTGACGGCGCCGTCATCGCCTCTGGCGAGGCGGGGCAGATCTCGGCGGAGCTGCTGCGGACCGCGAACAACGTCATCACGCTCACGGCCCCCGGCGTGAGCTTCGTGAAGGACGCGTCCTACCAGGTGGCGGCGAGCGGCAGGCTGACGAGCAGCTACACGGCGAAGCTGAACGAGGGCTTCGACGACATATACAGCTTCAAGGCCGCGCAGGTCCAGCCGCAGGAGGACGGGTTCTCGGTCACGTCCATCACTACGCCCTCGCAGTACATCGTCGAGCTGAAGTTCACCCAGCCCGTGAACGCGGGCGTCACCAGCCAGGTTTACAACTATTTCATCACGGACCAGAACGGCAAGCGGGTTGACGTCAGCACCGTCAACTACCCGAACAGCGGCGGCTCGGCTGCCGGCGGCGCCGCGGCCGCCGCTGCGGGCTCCGACACGGTCCGCCTGAACATCGTGCAGCCGTTTGTCGCGCTGCAGCAGTATTCCCTCACCATCGTGTACGCGCAGAACGAGGCGAAAACCGCGAACATAGCCAACCTGTCCTTCCCGTTCCAGTTCAATGCCGGCGGCGGGGCGCAGAAGTCCGACATAGCGGTGACGGGCGCCGTGTCGAACGACCCGGCCACGGTGGAGGTGCATTTTGACAGGAGGCCGGACGCGGCGTCGGCCGCGGTCGTTTCCAATTACAGCGTCAGCGGCGTGTTCGGCAGCAACAAGTACTCGTCGGCGGCCACGCCCATAAAGGTCGCGCATGATCCCGTCCTGTCGCCGTACACGGTCCGCCTGTTCTTCGCGCAGGACGTCAGGCTCGTCAAGGACACCGCGTACACGCTGAAGGTGTACCAGTCGCTCCTGGACGAGAACAGGGCGGCGCCGCCCGGCACCATCGAGATGCAGTTCTACGCGACCAACCAGCAGATGTCCGCGCCCGGCATCCGCGACGCGGCAATAGTCGGCGAAAACATCGTCAAGCTGAGCTTTTCAAAGGAGATCCTGCTTGACTCGAGGAACATAGCCGAGTCGAACTTTGCGCTCGAGGAAACCGTGAACGGCATAACGGCGCAGAACGCGGCGATCAACCCCATGCTTGTCAAATACGTGGACCCGCTCACGATGGTGCTCATATTTGACGGGCTGGACGCCTCGAAAGCCTACAGGATCCGCGCCAGCTCCCTCATAGACTACTCCGGCCAGTACACGCTTAACTACCCCGAGCAGGGCTCCGTGGTGCCGCTGCGCGAGGGCAAGAGGAACTAGGGGCAGGGCGCGGATCGCGGGCGGCGGCGAGCCAGTAAGGAATGGAGGCGGGAAGATTGACTAAAAAAATCGAACGGCGCGCGAAACTCTGGCGCGGCGCAAAGCCGCGCCGCGCCCGCCGCCTTGCCGCGCCGGCTCTGGCAGCGGCATTGGCGCTGGCCATGGCCTCGGCGTTGCCCTTGGCGGCCGCCGCCGCGCCGTCCGTTGCGGCGCCTGCGCCATCTGCCACTACGGCTTCTGCGGCGCCTGCGTCCGTTGCGTTCTCCCCTGCGGTTTCTGCGTCCTCTATTGCGGCGCCTGCGGCTTATGCGTCCGCTGCTGCGGCGCCTGCGCCGTCCGTTGCGGCATTTGCCCTCCCTACGGCTTCTGCGGCGCCTGCGCCGTCCGCTGCACCCTCCCCTGCGGCTTTTGCGGGGCCCGCAACGGCTTCTGCAACCCCGCCCGCGCAGGCCGCTGCGGCCGGCTCCGCGCTTTCGTCGCGGGATCGCCCCAGCGCGTGGGCCGCGGCGGAGGTCGAGCGCGCGAAGGAATACGGCCTGATCCCGGACGACATGTACGGCGCGTTTCTGGAGCACATGACGCGCGCCGAGTTTTGCAGGCTGGCAATGGCGCTGTACGCGAAGATCACGGGCGAGCCGGAAAACAAGTCCCCCGCGCCGGCCTTCGCGGACACGAGCGACGCGGCCATTCTGAACGCGCGCGAGCTGGGCATCGTAAAGGGCACGGGCGGCGGGCTGTTCATGCCGGACAGCGCCGTCACGCGGCAGGAGATGGCCGTGATGCTGTACAACGCCATCGGCGCCATAGACTCCGCGATCGGGAAGAACATACTGCAAAGCGGCAGCCCCTACGCGCTCGCGTTCCGCGACCAGGCCAGCATCGCGCCGTGGGCGCTGCAGGCCAGCGACGCGCTCAGGGCCAACGAGATAATGGTCGGCGACGAATACCGCCGCTTCAACCCGCTGAACAACACGACGAAAGAGATGGCGTTCATACTCGTGAACAGGGTCTACCTGGTCTATTCGGGGCAGGACGCGAAAAAGACCTTCCCGCCGGGCTACAGCGGCGACATAAAGCTGCTCGTGAAGGGGAACTTCCTGTCGGACGGGAAATACGCGATAATCGGGGACGTGCACGAGTACTACCCGAGCATAGGCATAGCCGACCTGGACGACTACCTTGCCGAGTCGCCGCACGAGATCAACGGCGCGCAGTACCGCCTCGACATGTCGGAGAGCCTGAACGAGAGCGTGTTCGCCGGGTACAGCTACGAGCTGGACAACGGGCATTACGCGATTTACGTGTTTGTCAGGGGCGGGCTGCCCGGCGGCGAGCGGATATACCTGGCGACCGCAGACGGAAAGGCGTACAGTTTTTACGCCGACTACGAGGGCGGCGCCCCGCTGACGCAGGCGACGTTCTCGGACGTGACGTTCACGGTGCCGGGCCAGACGGCGGTGCGTGTCTATGACGCGAATGACGCGGGCCGGCCGGCCGGCGGCAACGCGGCTGCCGGGCGGGGCGCGGCTGCGGGCGCTAGGACTGGGGACGGCGCGGCCGGCGACGCTGGAACAGGCATTGGAACGGGAACGGGCGCAGGCGCTGGAACGGCGGCTGGGTCTGGCGCGGGCGCTGGGGCCGGAGCGAGCGCGGGCGGCAGCGCTGGAGCCGGAGCAGGCTCAGGCGCGGGCGCGGGAACTGGCGCGGTCGCGGGCGCTGGAACGGCGGCCGGGGCTGGCGCTGGCGCGGGAACTGGCGCGGGCGCGAACTTGACGGGCGGCGACGCCGGCGTTTCCGGCGCAAGCGCAAATGCGGGAGCGGCCCAAGGCCGGGATTCGGGCGCAGGCGCAGGCGCAACCGGAGGCGCGACGGGCGCTGGCGCCGCCGCCTCCACGGGCGCGGGCTCAGGCGGCGCAAGCCCGGTTGCCGGCACGGGCGGCGCGGGCAGCACTGGCAGTACGGGCGGCGCAAACGCCGCAGCGGCAGGGGCCGGGAGCGGCGCGGAGGCCGGGGCGGCATCCCCCAAGCTGACGCTTACGTACGAGAAGCTGCGAACGGGCTATGCGCATTTATACGACGCCGGCCTGTGGCACATATCGCTGAAAAACGGCGAGGT
>JAISFK010000181.1 GCA_031263625.1 Clostridiales bacterium | reverse complement strand
GCCTCGCGGCCCTCAAACGGAATATAGTACGCGCGGGGCTGCTCGCAGCCCACGTGCAGCTTCGACGGGTCCTCATGGTATCCCGGCAGTTTCATGGCATATACCTCCCACATTGCATCGCATTTGTTTTTGATCGATTTATGCTCGTGTTCGATTGGAAATTCCGACCGCAATTTGCGGTCGGACAGCTTCAGCCCGCGCAGCGGGCCAGGGCCTGATCCAGGTCGGCTATGAGCGTGTCGGCGCTCTCCAGCCCCACGTGGATGCGGACGAGGTTCGCGGGCAGGCCCAGCGCGGCGGCCTCGCCCTCCGGCTTGCCCACGGACACGCCGGCGACGAGGCTTTCAAAGCCGCCCCAGCTCACGCCGTACTGGAAGTGCTTCAGGGCGCCGATCATGGCGAAAATCTGCTCCGGCTCGCCGTCCGGCACGAAGCTCATGAGGCCGTTGCCGCCGGCGAGGTACTTTTTCGCCAGCTCCCGCTGCGGGAAGCTGTCCAGGCCGGGATACAGCACCCGCCGGACGCGGGGGTGCCCCTCCAGGAAAGTCGCGACCTTCATGGCGTTTTCGGCGTGCTGCCGCAGGCGGACAGGCAAGGTGCGGATGCCCCGGATGAGCAGCCACGCCTGGTGGGGATCCATGCACGCGCCCATGAGGCTGCGCTCGTTCGCCCTGATGGACTCGATCAGCTCGGCGGAGCCGGCCAGGGTCCCCGCCACTATGTCGCTGTGGCCGCCAAGGTACTTGGACGCGGTGTGGCACACGAGATCGATGCCGTAGGCCAGCGGGTTCTGGCACAGGGGCGTGGCGTAGGAGTTGTCGATCGCGGTGGCGATGCCCCTGCCGCGCGCAAAATCCGCCACGGCGGCGAGATCCTGAATCCTGTAAACAAGGCTGGACGGGCTCTCCAGATAGATGAGGGCGGTGTCGGGGCGAGCGGCCGCGACGATCTCGTCGGTATCGCCCGCGACGGCCGTGTGCGCGACGCCGAATTTATCCGCGAGATAGCGGGTGATAAAATCCCTCGTGGGGCCATACGCGGTGCCCACCATGACAATATGGCAGTCTTTTTTCGCAAAGCGCAGGATCCCGGCGGATATGGCCGCCATGCCGGACGAAAAGCACAGGCCCGCCTCCGCGCCCTCCAGGGCGGCGATTTTGCGCTCGGCGATATCCGTGGTGGGATTGGACGTGCGGGTGTAGCTGTAGCCCTTGCTGCCGGCGTCCTTGTTGCCGGTATCCTTGCCACCGGCGTCCTTGCCGCCAGCGCTGGCGCCACCGCCGCCGCCTGGCGCGGGCATCACAAAAAGGCTGTTCTGGAACACGGGCGGCACGATCGCGCCCATGAAGTCGCCGTAGTCGTCGCCCACGTGGGCGCAGATGTCCTCTTTCGTGCGGTAAGTGCGGTCATGCTCTGTTACGTTGGCCAAAATTCACGCTCCATTTCGCGCGCCAAGCGGCGCTCTCATTATGTCATTATACTCGCGTTCGATTGGAAATTCCGACCGCAATTTGCGGTCGGACATGGGAAACGAGTATTACTGACCCGCGTCAGCCGTAGAGGTGGCAGGCCGCGTAGTGGCCAGGCGCCCGCTCTTTGAGGGCCGGCTGCTCCTGCCTGCAGCGCTCCGTGCAGCGGCCGCAGCGGGAGTGGAACAGGCAGCCGCTCGGCAGGCGGGTGGGGCTGGGCACGTCGCCCTCCAGAATGACGCGCCGCTTCACGGCGGTCACGTCGGTGTCCGGGATTGCGGAGATCAGGGCCTGGGTATACGGGTGGAGCGGGTTCCCGTGGAGCTCCTCGGACGGGGCCAGCTCCACGATGCTGCCCAGATACATGACGCAGATGCGGTCGCTGATGTACTTGACGACGTTGAGGCCATGGGCGATGAACAGGTACGTGAGCGCCAGCCGGCCCTGCAGCTCCCTCAGCAGGTTCAGCACCTGAGACTGCACCGACACGTCCAGGGCGGACACCGGCTCGTCGCACACGATAAACTCCGGCCCGATGGACAGCGCCCTGGCGATGCCTATGCGCTGCCGCTGGCCGCCGGAAAACTCGTGGGGGTAGCGGTTGGCGTACTCCTTTGGCAGGCCCACCTGGCGCATAAGCTGGCGCGCCCGCTCCTTTTTCTCGGCGCGGGACAGCTCCGTGTGGATGGACATGGGCTCGCAGATGATGCTCTCGCAGCTCATTCGGGGGTTCAGCGACGAGTACGGGTCCTGAAAAATGATCTGCATGTCCTTGCGCAGAGCCCGCAGGCGCCTGCCGCTGCACGCCGCGATGTCCTCCCCCTTGTAAAGGATGCTCCCGCCCGTGGGATCCAGCAGGCGGATGAGCAGGCGGCCGGCGGTGGACTTGCCGCAGCCGGACTCGCCGACAAGCCCCAGCGTCTCGCCCCTGTAGATGGAGAAGCTGACGTCGTTGACGGCCTTGACCGTGTCGGCGCGCTTCCCCAGGGAATCGCTTTTCAGCCGAAAATGCTTGGAGAGGTTCCGCGCCTCAATCAGCACCCGATCTTCACCCACGCGCGCCACCTCCCTCGTAGAGCCAGCACCGGACGCTGCGCCCGGACGGCATGTCCCGCATGGGCGGCCGCTCCCTCCGGCAGCGCTCCGCGCAGCTGTCGCACCGGGGGGAGAACACGCAGCCCTCGGGCAGCCTGGAGAGATCCGGCACAATGCCCCTGATGGTGCTGAGCGGCTTCGAGCGGCTGGTGCCCATCCTCGGAATTGAGGCCAGCAGCCCCCTCGTGTAGGGGTGCAGCGGCTCCAGAAACAGCTCCCGCGCGCCGGAGCACTCCATTATCATGCCGCCGTACATGACGACGACGCGCTGCGCCACCTCCGCCACGACGCCGAGGTCGTGCGTGATGATCAGCACCGACATCTCCTGCCGCTCCTTGAGCTGCCGGATGAGGTCGAGGATCTGCGCCTGGATGGTCACGTCCAGGGCGGTGGTGGGCTCGTCGGCTATGAGCAGCCGGGGGTTGCAGCACAGCGCCATGGCGATCATGACGCGCTGGCGCATGCCGCCGCTGAGCTGGTGGGGATAGCTGCCGAGGCGCTCGGCCGCAGCGGGGATGCCGATGCGATCCAGCATTTCCGCCGAGCGCTCCAGCGCCTTCTTTCTGCCAAGCTTCTGGTGCCGGCGGAACGTCTCGCTGAGCTGGTTGCCGATGGTGTACACGGGGTTGAGGGACGTCATGGGCTCCTGGAATATCATGGATATCTGGTTGCCCCGGACGTCCCGCATCTCCGCCTTGGTTTTTCGCAGCAGATCCTCGCCGCCGAAGACGACCTCGCCGCCCGTGACGCGCCCCGGCGGGTTTGGCACGAGCCGCATGATCGAGAGCGCGGTGACGCTCTTTCCGCTTCCGGACTCCCCCACGATGGCCAAAGTCTCCCGCTCGCCCACGGTGAAATCGATCCCGCCCACCGCCGTGATGGTTTTCTTTCCTACTCTGAATTGGGTTTCAAGGCCCTTAACCTCCAGCAGCGCCGCCATGCCCCGCCCGTCCTCTCTATACTTTCGCCGTCGCCTGCCCGCCGCGCCGCATGCCCGGCTGGCTTTTCTTTCGCTCCTGCCGCCGTATCGCCTGTCCCTTATCTATAACTATCATGCCACTCTATATATACCGCATATGCTGCACATATACCGCGCCACTTCGCCATTATTTCAGCCTGGGGTCGAGCGCGTCGCGCAGCCCGTCCCCGAACAGGTTGAAGGCCAGGATGGTGACGGCGATGGCGGCGCCGGGGAACATGACCAGGTACGGGGCGCTGTAGATAAAATTCTTGCCCATGGAGAGCATGGTGCCCCATTCCGCCGTGGGCGGCTGAACGCCCAGCCCCAGGAAGCCCAGGGCCGCGGTGGAAAGGATGGTGCCGGAGATGGACATGGTGGCCGTGACGATGATCGGGGCCATGATGTTGGGCAGGATGTGCTTGAACATGATGGAGAGGCTTTTGCAGCCGATGGCCCTGGCCGCCTGGACGTAGTCGCTCTCCTTGGCGGAGATCGCCGTGGCCCGCACCATGCGCGTGGCGCTGGGGATCCCGACGATGGTGATGGCCATGATGGCGTTTTCGAGGCCCTTGCCGAACACGCTCATGAAGATGATCGCCAGCAAAATGCCGGGGAAAGCCATGAGCATGTCGAGAAAACGCATGACCACCGTGTCGAGAACGCCGCCGTAATACGCGACGAACAGGCCGATGACGATGCTGACCGCAGTCTGGATCGCGACGGCCAGAAAGCCCACCGTGAGGGAGATGCGCGCGCCGTAAATGAGGCGGCTGAGCACGTCGCGGCCATTCTCGTCGCAACCCAGCAGATGGGCGGCGGATGGCTTCGCGCTGATCATGGAGAGCTCGCCGGCATATGGGCTGTAGGGGGCGATCAGCGGCGCGAACACGGCGATGGCCGCGATCAGCGCCAGCGCGCACAGGCTCGCCAGAGCCAGCCGGTTGCGGCAGAAGCGCGCGGCGATGTCCCTGAAAAAGGACGGCGCCTTTTCCGCGAGCGGCTCCCCGTCAAGCCCCTCGCCGAGGCCCTCGTGCAGACTCTCGCCCAGGCTCTTGCCCAGGCCATCGTACAGGCTCTCGCCCAGTTCCCAGTCCAGACCATTGCCTAAGCCCTCGCCCAAACCTGCGCCCAGTCCCCTGTCCAGCTCATCGTTCAGCCTGCCGCCCAGTTCCCCGCTCCGCTCCTCGCCCAGTTCCCAATCCAGAACCGCGTTCAGCTCCCCGTCCCGCTCCATGGCCGCATTCTCCGCGCCTTCATTCATATGCGCCTCCGTCATAATATGGGCTTCCCGCCATACGGCCTCGCCCTCCGTTCCCGCCAGGGCGCCGGCATCCTACGCCTTTCGGATTTTAGGGTCGAGATACCCGTACAGAATGTCGGTCAGCAGGTTGGCCAGGACAAAGCTGGCCGCCAGAATCAGGGCGCTGGCCTGCACGACCGGATAGTCGTAGTTGTTGATGCCGTTGACCATGTACGTCCCGACGCCCGGCCAGGAAAACACCGTTTCGGTGAGCACCGCCCCTGCCACCACGCTGCCAAGCTGCACGCCTAGGTACGTGACGATGGGGATGGACGCATTTTTCAGGGCGTGCTTGATGATGACGGTCCGCTCCCTGAGCCCTTTGGAGCGGGCGGTGCGGACGTAGTCCTGCCGGATGACCTCCAGCATCGTGGAGCGGGTCAGGCGCGCGAAAGACGCGCAGGAGATCACGCCGATGCAGAACGCGGGCATGGCCATGTGCTTGACGGACGACGCCAGGGCCGCCCAGTTGCCGGCGATGACGCTGTCGATGATGTTGAAGCCCGTAACCCGGACAAGGGAAATGTCCAAGCCGATGCGCCCGGAAATGGGCAGCAGGCCCATGTTGACGCCAAAGGCGATGATCAGCATCAGGCCCAGCCAGAACACCGGCATGGACATACCGATGAGGCCGGCGAACATCGCGGCCCGGTCGAAGACGGAGTTCTGCCTGACTGCCGCAGCCACCCCGATGCCGACCCCCACGACGACGCTGAAAACCAGCGCGGCAAGGCCCAGCTCCAGGGTGGCGGGCAGGCGCGACAGCAGTTCCCCGATGACCGGCTGCCGCGATTTCAGCGACGTGCCCAGATCCCCGGTGAGCGCCTGCCCCAAAAAGCGGCCATACTGCACCGCCAGCGGGTCGTTCAGCCCCCAGTACTCCCGCAGGGCCTCGATCTTTTCGGGCGTGGCCTCCTGCCCGAGCAGCATGCCCACTGGGTCGGGGGCGAACACGCGCATGACAAAGAATACGATGGTAATAATCCCCAGCAGAACCGGTATGGCCTGCAGGAGCCGCTTCGCGATGAATTTGAGCATGGTGTCCCCGCGTCCTGTCCTTGCCAAAAACTATACTGACCTCGCTCGCTGCTGCGAAACTAGTTGGTCTTGCTGCACATCCACCAGGCGTTGGTGTGGAACGAGCCTATGTTGCCCTCGGGATCCACGATGCTGTCGCGCGTGGACCAGAAATACGTCTGCTCCTGCAAGAACACGCAGGCCGCGTCGTCGTTGACCATCTGCGCGGCCTGGGCGTAGAGCCTGCCCTGCTCGGCGGTGTCAGCGGTCTTGCGCGCGCTGTCGATCAGGCTGTCGAACTCTGGATTGCTGTAGCCTGAGGTGTTGTAGCCGGTGCCGGCGTTGCTGCTGAGCCACAGGGCGGCCATGTACGACGGATCGTTGGCGGCGGCGCCCCAGTTGAACGAGATCATGTCGTGGTCGGGGACCTCCATGAACACCTTGTCAAGCCACTCGGCCTTCTGGAGTATCTCGACGTTCATCGTGATGCCCACCTTTGCCAGCTCCATCTGGACGGCGGCGGCCATCGTGGAGTACTCTGGCTCGCTGCGCGTGACGAAATCGAACTCGAACCCGTCGGGATAGCCGGCGTCGGCCATCAGGGCCTTGGCCTTCTCCACGTCGTACTCATAGACCGTGTAGGCCGCGTCCCCGCCGTACATGCCGATCGGGATGGGGGCGTAGGCGACGTTCATGCGGCCGCTGTAGATGCCGTTCACGAGGGCCTTGCGATCCAGCGCGTGCGCGACGGCCTGGCGAAGCCTCTCGTCCTTGAAAAGCTCGTTGGACTCGTAGTCGGCGAAGGAGAGGAAGCCGTAGCCGAGGTTGGGGCGGCTCCGCACCTGGAAGCCGGCGCCCTCGATCTGGTCTATGTCGGCGTAGTTGATGTTGTTGATGTGGTCCACGCCGCCCGCCAGGTACTCGCTCGTGAGAACCGACGGCTCTTTGATGACCTTGAAATTGACGCCGGCGTTCATGACCTCGCCGCCGTAGTAGCTGGGGTTGGCGTCGAGCTTCACCGACTGGTCCTCGATCCACTCGACAAAGGTGTACGGGCCGGCGCCGACCGGCTTTTTCTGGAAGCCGCTGGGATCGGCCTGCCAGGCGGTGGGCGAAACGATGGCCGTGCCGTTGGGCATCGCCAGGTATGTGGGCAGCGTGCCGTCCGGCTCGCTGAGCGTTATGACGAGCGTGGTCGCGTCGGGGGCCTCCACCTTCTCCACCTTCGAGAATATGGTCGCCGCGTATGGCATGTCAGGCGTGGCGTTGTCGCCGATTTGGCGCTCGTAGTTCCACTTGATCGCCTCCGCGTCGCAGTCGGTGCCGTCGTGGAATTTGACGCCGCTGCGGATTTTGTAGGTGTACACCGTGGCGTCCTCGTTGGACTCATAGCTCTCCGCGATGCCCGGAATGAGCTTGTAGTCCTTGTCCACGCGCATGATGGGCTCCATCATGAACGCGAGGATGCCGCCCTGGCCGTCTGATGTGAGGGCCGGGTCCAGCATTGTGGGGTTGGAGGGAAGGTGCAGGGTGATGTACTGCTTTTCCCCGCCGCCGGAGGCTTCCGTCTGGGTCGCGGGCTCCGAGGGCGCGGCGCTGGTTTCGGCGGGCGCCGCCGTTTCAGCCGACGTCGCCGGCTCGGTCGCTTCGGGTGCGGCCGTCGTCGCCGCGGTCGTCGCCGCAGTCGAAGCCTGCTGCCCGGCGGGCGCGCCGCAGGCGGCCATCGCGAGCGCCGTCATGGCCGCAGCCATAAGAAACGCGATCAGTCTTTTTTTCATTGAGATCTCCTTTGTGCTCCTTATTTTTGAACTCCTATATTAAGCGCCTATTTTTAAGCGCGCCTTTCCGCGCTGGCTTTTCCGCACCGTCATTACGTATCACTCTATACCAAGCCGCAGGCCTTGTCAAGAAAGA
>JAISFK010000169.1 GCA_031263625.1 Clostridiales bacterium | reverse complement strand
CATTGCTTTAGCTTTACATTCGCTTCTCGCTGGGAGGTGGCATATTGAGCCGGCGACCCGCCAACTACAACACGAAGCAGGGAGGTTCCGTCCTTGCCTATCTCGCCGCGCGCGGGGATGAATACGTCACGGTCGCGCGGATGGCGGAGCATTTTCGGAGCGGCGGGAACGCGGCGAGCCGCGCCACCATCTACCGCCAGCTCGAAAAGCTGGCGCGGAGCGGCCAGGTGCGCAAATATGCTTTTGAGGGAACGCAGGGGGCCTGCTTCCGATACGTGGAGCAGTCGGAACGCGAGCCGGACTTCTGCCATCTGAAATGCGAGGTCTGCGGCGGCATATTGAATTTGAAATGCGATGAGGTCAGCCAGGTTTCGCGGCATATTTCGGAAACCCATGCGTTTCAGGTAAACGGCAGCAAGATCGTGTTTTACGGCAGATGCCAGGCGTGCTCCGGCAAATGCGCCGAAGATTGCGCGAGCGAATAGCGGCTGCGCAAGCCCGAAAGCGGGCGCAAGGGTAAATTCGCAAGCGCAAGCATGCGGGCAAATGTGCCGGCGAGCGCGCGTGGGCGAATAGCGGCGGCGAGCGCACGGGCAAATGCGCCGAAGATTGCGCGAGCGAATAGCGGTTGCGCAAGCCCGAAATCGGGCGCTCAATAACGGCATAACGACAATGGCAGGGACGAAAGGAATCCGCGGTGCGCTGTTTTGGCCATGCCAAGCTTAAAAAACTGAAAAACGCGAAAATTCCGGCTGCCGCCCGGCTGATGGCCTTGGCGCTGTGCGCCGTCTATATCGCGGCCTTCCTCTTTTCGGCGGCGTACATTCTCGTCCACGCGAGCCACGCGCACGACAGCGCCGGCCCCGACGGAAGCTGCGCGGCGTGCGCCCGCTTGGCGGCGGCCGGGGGGTTACTAAAATCCGTCTCTGCGGCGGCGGCCGGCGGCGCGCCCGCCGCCGCCTGGGGCACGTCCGGCATCTTTTCGCTTCCTAAGCCCGCCGTCTCGCGCGCGGGCCTCTCCACACTTGTCTGCCTGAAAGTCAGACTGAATAATTGAGCCGGCCTCCAGCGGGGGCGCCGCATCTGCGGGGCGCTGTATCCGCCGGGAGGGGCATTATATACTGACGAGCATTTGAATTTTCCATTAACGCGAGTCAGTAATACTCGTTTCCTCTGTCCGACCGCAAATTGCGGTCGGAATTTCCAATCGAACACGAGTATAGATTATGAGCTTTGCGCCCTTCCGGACACGCCTGTGGCGCCCTCTCGCGCTTTTTGCCCGCAAAACTAAAAAAAATAAAAACATGGAGGACACCATATTGAAACGAATACTGTCAATCGCGCTCGCGCTGCTTGTGCTGCTTGCCGGAGCGCTCGCGCTTGCGGGCTGCGGCCAGAGCGCCGCGCCGGCCGGAACTGAATCCGGCGCCGGAGCTGGATCCGGAACTGGATCCGAAGCAGGGGCCGGGGCCGGAACCGTAACCGAATCAGAAAGCGAAGGCGGGGCCGGAATCGAAGCCGGTGCCGGGGCTGAAACTGGCTCGGCGGGCGGGCTCAGCATCGTCGCCACGATTTTCCCGCCATACGACTTCGCCCGCTCCGTCGCCGGGGACATGGCCGAGATAGCCATGCTCCTGCCGCCCGGAGCGGAGAGCCACTCTTTCGAGCCCACCCCGCAGGACATCATCAGAATCCAGAACTGCGACGTGTTCATATACAACGGCGGCGAATCCGACGCATGGGTGAACGAAATCCTTGAATCAATGGACACGGCCGCGATGAATATTGTAAAATTCATTGACTGCGTTGAAACCGTCGAAGAAGAAATAGTGGAGGGGATGGAGGACGACGAGGACGAGCACGAGCACGGCCACGGCGGCGGGGAAATCGACCCCGCGGACATTCAGGACCGGCCGATGGGCGATTTCGCCGGGGACTGGCTGTCCATGATCCCGCTCATAAGCGACGGCTCGCTGGACGAATACATAGGGCACATGGCCGAAGAGGCCGGCGCGGCCTTCGACGACTACAAGGCGCTGGCTTTGCAGATGGCGGCGTCGGACTACGACAATGTCCGGATTGCCGAGAACACGCTGGCCATCGGCGAAGCGTCAGCCAAGTACGAGTACATGGGCTACGAGCTCGCCGAATCCGACAGCGGGCAGGCGGTCTGGTACAAATACCAGATTGCGGCCCCGGCCGAGGGCATGCCGCAGCGCCTGATGTTCAACGACCACCAGATCGCGAGCGGCGGCGAGAAAGAGGAAATCGCGCATATCCACATGAAATACGGCGACGAAGGGTTTGACGCGCTGCTCGCCGCGGAGGGGGCGCCGTTCTATTTCGACAGCGGCTTCTCCCACGGGGAAATCGGCGCGTTTATGGCGGGCGACCACGAGCATGAGGGCGGCGAGGAAGACGGCCACGAACACGAGCACGAGATCGACGAGCACGTGTGGACCTCGCCGCGCAACGCCAAGCTGATCGTGCGGCGCATTTCGGACGCGCTGTGCGGAACGGACCCGGCGAACGCGGTCGCGTACAAGCGGAACGCCGACGAGTACATCGACCGGCTGGACGAGCTGGACGCGGAGTTTCGCGCTGTCGTCGGCGCCGCCGCCAGAAAGACGATAGTGTTCGGCGACCGCTTCCCGTTCCGCTATTTTGCGGACGCTTACGGGCTGGACTACTTTGCCGCGTTCCCCGGCTGCTCCACCGAAACGGAGCCGAGCGCGGCGACCGTCGCGTTTTTGATTGACAAAATCAACGCGGAGAAAATCCCGGCGGTGTTCCATATCGAGCTCTCGAACGAGAAGATGGCGAACACGATCTCCGAGTCCACGGGCGCGAGCGTGCTGCTGCTCCATGCCTGCCACAATGTGTCCAAAGCGGATTTCGACGCGGGCAAAACCTACCTCGGCCTGATGACGGAAAATGTCGGGGCGCTGAGGCAGGCGCTGCAGTGACACGACACGATACGATAGAGGCGGCATGATGATGGCGCACTGAAACGGGCGCCGTTGCAACGACACGACAGCGGCAAATGCTGGCAATGCTGGCAGCGCTAAAGCAGGCGCTGAAATGGCATGGTGGCGGCAGATGTCGGCGCAGCGCTAAAGCGGGCGGCGCGATGGCATGGCTATTGCCGCCTGCCCGTCCGCCTGCCTGCTCCCCTGCCTGCCTGCCGCCATGGCAGGGGAGGGGAGGGGGGCGGCGGCGCGACCTCGCGCCATCGCGCCCGTTACGTGGACGGCGCTAGAAACGCGGCGGCGCGCTCGGCCGAGCTTGACGCCGCCGCGCTTATTTCAGCGCCGGCGTTCCTGTAGTCGAAGCTTTTGCAGAACGCGGACACATCCTCGCGCAGGGCGCCCGCGTATGCGCCGCAGAGCCGCGCCATGGCGCCGGCGAAGCCCGCAAGCTCTTTTTTGCGCAGCAGCTTTATCGCGCGCCCCAGCAACATGTCGCAGTGGCGAATACAGAAGAACGGTTGCGCCTCGAGCCTGGCGCGAAATTCGCTCTCCGTATTCCACATGAATATGGCGTTCTCGTTGCAGTGCGCCATGAAGCCCTCTATTCTGGCGCATACGAAGCAGGAGCTTGTCGCGCGGGCGGTGGCCTCTTTCAGCTTTTTGGCGTCGCATTCCACCGGCGCCATCTTCCCGCCGCGCGCAAAGAGCGCCTTCTCGACCTCCATCAGGCGGCTTTCCAGCAGGAGCGAGAGCGACAGCCTGTTGTTCATGGCCAGCATTTTTCCGAGATGCGCCGCGCAAAATCCCTGCTCGTTGGTTTTGACGCGGACGTCCGGCTCCATCATGGCCGCGCCCATCACGTATTCGAGCGACGCGCTTTCAAGGCCGCGCTCGAGCGAGCACATGGGGCAGCCGTCCAGCCGCCCGAACACCTCGTTTATTGGGATTGTGTAGATTGATTCCTTCATCGCGCTTTCCAAGCCCCCTCTGTCTTTGCGGTCTTTGCGGGCAGGCGCGCCGCGCCCGCGCCCGTGCCGCGCTTAAATCCTGCGCTGCGTTGCTCCCGCGCCGCGAGCGCCGCCGCGCCCAAGTTGCCCGCCTGCCCGCCTGCGGCCGCCAACAGCCGCCTGCAGTGCCGCGACCGCGCCGCGCGTTTGTCTTGCGCGCCGCAATGTGGTATACTCGTGTTCGATTGGGAATTCCGACCGCAATTTGCGGTCGGACAGAGGAAACGAGTATTACTGACTCGCGTTTATGGTAAATTCAAATGCTCGTCAGTATAGTATAATTCTTGTCATAACGAGCCGATTATGTCAAGCGCAATGTTGAGGCGCGCGGGAATCATAATGCGGAAGCGCGGGAGCGCGAAAATGCGAAAGCGCGGTGGCGTAGGGATGTGAGGGCGCGAAAACGCAGGATCGCGTGGGCGCGAGAGCGCAAGGGTGCGGAAGCGCGAAAACGCGATAGCGCGAATGCGCGAAAACGCAGTGGCGCGAGGGCGCGAAAGCGCAAGGGCGCGGGGCGATTGCGGCTTCGTTGCTCCGCAACTTATACTCGTGTTCCTCGTGTTCGATTGGCAATTTCGACCGCAATTTGCGGCCGGACAGAGGAAACGAGTATTACTGACTCGCGTTTATGGTAAATTCAAATGCTCGTCAGTATAGCAACTTTTCGGCGCGGGGATTGGAGGCGTTGCTTTTGTTGGACTGTTCGCTGCAGGCATTTAAGGAGAGCATAAAAAGCAAAAAGGTGGCCGTGCTCGGCATAGGCATAAGCAACACGCCGCTGATCCTGTATCTCGCGCGGCTTGGCGCCGACGTCACCGCATTCGATCGCGCGGACGCCGGCGCGCTGTCCGGCCGCGTCGGGCAGTTTGAGGGGCTAAATGTGAAGCTGTGCCTCGGCGAGCGCTACTTGGACGGCCTTTACGGGTTTGACGTCATTTTTAAGACGCCCGTGGTCAGGCCGGACATACGCGAGCTGGTCGCGGAGCGGGAGCGCGGGGCCGTCGTCACGTCGGAGATGGAGGTGTTTTTGCGGCTGTGTCCGTCCAAGGTGTTCGGGGTCACCGGCAGCGACGGCAAGACGACCACGGCCAGCCTGATTTACGAGATGCTGAAGGCGAGCGGCTACACATGCCATCTGGGCGGCAACATCGGGACGCCGCTGTTGCCGAAGATCGACGAAATAAGGCCGGAGGACATGACCGTCGTCGAGCTGAGCAGCTTTCAGCTCCAGACGATCGGCAAGGGCGTCGGCGTCGCCGTCGTGACGAACGTGACGCCCAACCACCTGGACGTTCACAAGTCGTATGGCGAATACATCGCCGCGAAAAAGAACATATTCGCGCTGCAGGGCGAGAACGACGTGTGCGTGCTCAATTACGACAACGGCATAACGCGGGGCATGGCGGCGGAGGCCGGCGGGAAGCTGGGCTTTTTCAGCTTGCGGCGCGATCTGTCGGACGCGCGGGCATTTCGGGGCGGCGCGCCCGATTTGGATGGCCTGCGAACTGGCGAGGAACCCGGCGAAAGCGGCAAAGGTTGCGAAAGGCCCAGCGAAGTCGGCAAGAGTGGCGAGGAACCCAGCGAAAGCGGCAAAGGTTGCGAAAGGCCCGGCGAAAGCGGCAATGATAGCAAAGGATCTGGCGAAGGCGGCGAATGCGATGGAGGCGGGGAACAGCCCTGCGGCGTCGGCACCGCGCGCGCGAGCCGCTTCCCTGCAATTACGGCTTGCGTGAAAGACGGGTGCGTCATCGTATCCACCTCGACCGATTATGTCGCGCCGACCGCCCCTGTCTCCCATGCAGCCACTGCAGTCACTGCAGCCACTGCCGATCCGCATTGTGCCGTTCCGCCCGCCCCTGTAGCCCCTGCCACCCTTGCCGCCCCGCCCGCCTCTGCCGCAGTCACTGTCGCCCCCGCAATCCATGCAGCCACTGCAGTCACTGTCGCCCCCGCACCTACAGCAACCCCCGCAGTCACTGTCGCCCCCCTCGATCCGCCCGGCGCCGCCTTTGTCTCGGCGCCCGTCATGCGCGCCGGTGACATACGCATCCCCGGAACGCACAACGTGGAGAACTGCCTTGCGGCCATCTGCGCCGTATGGCCGTATGCGACGCGCTCGGCCATCGTGCGCACGGCAAAGCGATTTGGCGGCGTGGAGCACCGCATTGAGCACGTCAGGACGCTGAACGGCGCGCGCTATTACAACGATTCCAGCTCGTCAGGCCCGACCAGGACGATAGCGTGCCTCAAATCCTTTTCGGAAAAAGTGATACTCATCGCCGGGGGCAAGGACAAGGCGCTGGACTACTCGATATTGGGCGAGCACCTGGCGCGAAGCGTGAAGCTTTTGATTCTGTGCGGTCAGACGTCCGAAAAAATAAAGGCTTCATTGCTGAATTACTTGGAAAGCAGCAATGAAGCCTGTGCAACGCCGATTATTGAATGTGGCAGCCTTTCGGAAGCAGTCCGCAGCGCGTGGCAAAACGCGGCGCCCGGAGATACGGTTGTCCTGTCCCCCGCGAGCACGAGCTTCGACATGTTCCGAAATTTTGAGGAGCGCGGCCAGACATACAAAAAACTTGTCAGCGCGCTTCCCGATGCCGGGCCGGCGCCTGAATGACGGCGGGCCGCAGGCGGGAAAACGGGCGCGGCCTATTCCGCAGGCGCGACCAGCGCCTCCGCTTCGGCAATCAGCTCCCTCGCGCAACTGCCGCAGATGATTTTCCCCTTAAAATCAATGACATCCTTTGCCTCGCCGCAGAAAATGCACGCCGGCTCATATTTTTTCAATATGACCATGTCGCCCTCGACGTAGATTTCCAGCGGGTTCCTGAGCTCGATGTCCAGCGTCCTGCGGAGCTCGATGGGCAACACAACCCTGCCAAGCTCGTCAACTTTTCTTACAATGCCTGTGGACTTCAAATGATTCCCTCCTTCGTGTTTTATATTCCCGATTTATCTGAAAAGTAATTTGCCGGCACGCGCGACGCCAAACTTCGGCAGGCACAGCGCCAAACTCCGGCGGCCGCCGGCGCTGGTTGCCATGTCCGCATACGACAGAATAAATTATATTATTTTGCGGTGGCCTTGTCAACAGAAACAGTAAAATTTTATAAATATTGAAAATTATGTAAGTTCCCAAAGACGTGGACGCGTCCACCCACAATATGGCGCAGGTGACGACTGACAAAAGGGTGGACACGGCGGACGCCCGCGATTCGGGCGCCCGTGCAAATGCCCCGGCCCCAAAGCTGGTTGCTTATGGGCCAGGGCATTTGCGCAACCGTTGCGATTCATAGTCGCTTTCAGGCGACTGTCAGCTCGTATTTTGCCATGATCGCCGTCAGATCGTCTATCTGGACATAGCCGTCCGCGTTGAGATCGCACCTGCCGGCCGCTTCCGAGGCCCACGCGCCGCCAACCGCGGCCGCGCCCAGATAGCGCCGCACCGCGTCAACGTCCGCGAGGCTCACAACGCCGTCGTCGTTTACGTCAAACCGGCTCCTTATTTTTATGGCGGACACCGCGACCGAAGCGTCTATGCTCGCCTCGGCGTCAATGCCTTCCGCGCCGCCCTTGTATGCCGCATCGTAGTAGACGATGTCCAGGTGGCTCATCACCAGCGTCGCGAGCAGCTCGCCCGGCGCGGCGTCCGCGCCCAGTTTCAGCCTGACATAGGCTATCGGTTCGCCGTCCGCGGCGGCGAGCGTTTTGCCGGCATTGGCGAATATGTACACGCTGTGCGTTTCGTATCCGTCCAAAAACGGGCCGACGGGCTCGAGATCCGCCGCAGGATCGATTTGTATGCCCGCGTCGTCCTTTATGCTGTCCGCCAGCACTATCTCATAGCTGTCAAACAGGCCCTCTTTGAAGCTCAGCCTCAGATTCGCGCTGCCCACGCCCGAGAAGTTCGCGCCCTCGAGCCTGAATTCCGCGACCGCGCCGCCCCCGGTTTCGGTGAGGTAGGTCACTGCCGCCTGTTCCGCGTGCACCGCGCCGGCTATCATTTTGCCGTCCGGCGGTTCGCTCCCGGCCGGCTGGAGCGCGGCCAGTAGCTCATGCAGCCTCACGATGTACTGCGCCACGGCCGCCGGAATGTCCGCCGCCAGCGGCTCTAGCGCCGCGCCCGCGCCCTCCGCGCCGGCTTCAAGCGCGGCTATTTCCGCAACTTCGGATACGTTTGTCCCCGCCGCAAGGCCGCCGATGTAGCCCCATGCCTCGGTCGCGACGGCGTTCAGAGCCGTCCACGAATCCGGCGTGAAGTCATTGCCGTCAAGCGCGGCTACGCGCAGCAACAGCGCGCTGAGCTCGGACAGATACGCGTATTCCGGCGCGAGCTCCAGGTTGCCGATCGCGCCTGCGAGCCCCGCAAGCGCGGCCTCGGCGCCCGCCTGCGACAGTGCCGAATCGTCAAGCGCGGCCGCCGCCGCGGTTTTCGCCGCGCCCAGCTTGCCGGCTGTCGCCTCGCTGTACATTCCAATGGCAATTTTTTCGGCATTGCCCGCAATGGACGCGAGCGCCGCCAGCGACTCAGCGTCCGCCGGCACGTCCGTCTTTGCCGTCAGGGCGTCGAAGGCCGCCTCCAGCGCCGTTGCGGCTTCATCGACCGCCTCCTGGCTCGCGCCTTCGTCCGCCAGCGCGGCGAGCGCCCGAACGAGCGCCTCCGTCAGCGCCGTCGCGCTCTGCGACGTATAGTCGGCCAGATCGACGGCCTGCGCCCGCCCGATCGCCGCCTCCAGCGCCGACTTGTCCGCGGGCGCCGCGCCCAGGCCCTCGTAAATGCCCAGGTTGTCCAGATAGTACGTCGTGGTCTGGCCGCTCGCCGCCATGCCAATTTCGATGCCGGCGATCGCGCCGTCGTTTTTCGCGCTGTCGTACTCAAAAACCAGAGTTTCGGCAGCGCCGGAAACCGCGTTCGTGAGCGTGGCCGTGATGGTCCCGGCCTCCTTGTCCAGCGCCGCGGCGACGCTGTACCAGGCGTTGTTGTCCATGAACTCGCCGTCGACGTCGGCAAACTGGACGCCCGTGAAGTTGGTCGCCGGCCGGTTGAGCTGCGCGTAGGCGCCCAAGTTTCTGTTGGCGTTTTTCACTATGCCGATCAGCGTGTCGCCGTTGCCGTCCAAAAACTTCACCTCGACGTTCTGCGCGGCGACGTTGAAGTTGCCGCCTGGCCATAAGTCGAACGTGGCCATCACCCTGTCCCCGCCGACCGGGGCGGCAAGTGTTTTTCTGTGGGCGGGCCGCTGGTTAGGGCCGTTGGAATAGCACTCGAACTTGTAGTCGGTGCGCCCGCCGATGTCGGTTTTCGTGACCTGCGGGAAGAACATGCCCGTCGTCAGCCTCTCAAACCCCCACAGCGAGCCGTCCTCAAAGTCGGTGTAATAGACGCTGCTGTAGCCGTCGATTTCCGGCCCCGAGCGCGCCAGCCCGTCCATGGCTGCCAGCAGGGCGTCCTTCGCCGCGTAGACCTGGCCCTGCGAGGCGCCGGCGTCGCCAACGGCGGACATGGCGCCCTCCAGCGCCGCCGCGAACGCGCCCCAGCCCTCGGCCTTATAGTCGCTCTCCTTGAGCGCGCCGGCTTTTTGGGCCAGTTCGGCCAGGCCGGCCTTGTTGACGGGGGCGCCGACGGCCAGGCTGCCCGCGCTGGCTGCCAGCAGCTCCCTGAAATCGCTGCCCACGCCCTGCTCGAGCATCATGGCGTTAAAGCCGCTCAGCGCCGCCGCGTCGAAGCTGCCCGCGCGGGCGTCCAGATAGCCCTTCAGCGCCGAGGCGGCTTCCGCCGTGATGTCCCCCGCGCCCACGCCGCTGTTGACGAGCTGCTTGAGCGAGTCGGTGTTGCCCGCCTCGTCCGTGGTCAGGAAGATCGTGTCGTACATGATCGTGCCCTGGTGGAATAGGAACTGGCTGGAGGGCTCCAGCGACACGTTCTCGAACGTGATCGTGTTCTCCCCGACGGCCAGCAGGCCGGCGTCGAACGCGATGTCCTCCTTGAAATAGCGCCCGCTGCGCATGGCCTGCCGGTACACGCCCTGATCGTTTATGCCTAGATAGTCGAGCGTTTTTATCAGCGTACCGTTCACATAGATATTGTACTTGGGCTGGTTCGTGACTCCGGCCAGCCCCAGGTGGAGCGCCGCTTCGCCCGAATAGGCTTTCGTGGAGTCGAATTTGATCTCCCAGACGCCCTTCGGGACGGTTGCGTTGACCGCCGCGGTCGTGGACGACGGATACGGCTGCGTGTAGTACCAGTCGGCGGCGCTGCTCGTGTTCACGTTGTAGGCGAGGCTCGCGGGCGCGTTCACGAGCCAGTAGTAGCTCCTCGATTCAGTGCTTCCGCCGAAGCCCACGGAGCGGTGGTCGGACTTGCCAATCTGGAACAGGTAGTTGTTGCCCTGCGGGGCTTCCCAGACGACGGTTCCGAGCTCCACGGCCTCGCCGGCCCCCACGCTCACGCCCCCGAGCTTGAGCTGCCCGGTGATGGAGCCGTGCTGCGGGTAGACAAACAGCGCGTAGTCCTCGGCGCGCACGTTCGGAATGGTGAAGTTGCCCTGCTCGTCGGCATATGTCCAGAAATAGTATCCGTTGGCCTGGCGCAGCACGTCGTCAAGCCCCGGCTCGGTCAGGATGACCATCGCGCCGCCAAGGCTGCGGCCGTCCGAGGCGGCGACCCTGCCGCTTACGGTTGACCGCTCGTCCTTCTTGGGATACAGCCCCGGAATGCTCTCAAGATCGGTCACGAAGTCATACGGCCACTTCGCCTTTTCCGCCAGCATCTGACTGTTCGCGTCGGCGATGACTTCCTCGTCGCTGCCGGCGCTGTTGAAATAGACCAGCCACGGGCCAAAGATTTTCGACCAGCCGGCGGGCGGGTTGAGGTTGTCGCCGCCCATGTGGCCGCCCGTCATGTAGTTTTCGAGTATAGATGGCTCCAGAATCAGCTCCTGCTTCAGCGGCCCGCCCGAAATGTACTCGTGGCTCGCGTAAATCATCCACGCGCCGTAGCCGTTGCCGTAATTGCCGACGACAGGGCTCTCGACGTAATACCCGGCCCAGTCGTACTTGGAATAGTAGTCGCGCGGCCCCGCCGTTTCGAGCGTCGTGCCGGCGCGCCTCGAAGCGAGCATGTCGCCCGAGCCGCCGTATCCCGTGCCCGACCATCCGGAAGTGCTTTGGTACGCGTATGTCTGCTCGCCGTTGTACCCCTTGTTCAGCAGCGAGCTGTTCGTGCCGTACAGCGTGCGCGCCTCGGACACGCCGCCCTTCTGCTTGGGGGCCGACATCACGACGTAGTCGTATATGCCGCTCACGCCCCTGACCATGACAAGGTGGCGCTCCTCCTTGAACCTGCGGTTTTGGGCGAGGCTGCTCAGGTCATACGCGTATGTTATGGCTATGTGCGCCTCGTCCGGGGTTTCCTTGACGACCTCTGCGGACGAAAACGTCAAGTTGGAAATATGGGAGTCGATGGAGAACGCATAGCTGCCGCTCAGCAGGTTGTCCGCGCTGTCCCCGACCGTGACCCGCGTGATCGCCCCGGTGGACGCGTTGAAAAGCATCGTGACGAGGCCGTTGCTCAGCGTCCAGCTGTTGCCGTTTCTGGCGAGCGTGACGTCCGGCCCGTCGGACGCGAGTACGGAGGCGCTTTCGGAAGAGATGTCGGAAGGTGTGTCGGAAGATGCGGCATAAGCAGTGTCGAAAGATGCGTCGTAAGATGTGTCGGAAGTTGCGCCAGAAGTTGCGGCAGAAGCAGTGTCAGAAGTTGCGGCAGAAGCTGTGGCGGGGGAATCGCCTGAAGGCGGCGCCTGCGCCAGGGCGGGCAAAGCGGCGCCCAGCAGCAGCAGCAGCGCGGCGAATGTCGCCAAAGCGTTCTTGAAATGCCTTGATTTCATGATAAACCTCTCCCTTTCATTTTTACTGGCCGTTATGCAATTCGCATAATATTATTGCGCATTACATGTAAATTATATAAATTAAGGTGTTTTATTCAAACGAATATCAATCAAAAACTAATCAATTTTAACCATATTACGCGGCATGTTCCGTTGCATGTTCTGCCGCATGTTCCGCCCTGCGCGCCCGAGCGGGCGAGCCGTAATAAAACGGTAATATAAATATTAGAAAAAATGAGTTGATAATTCATGCCATAGCCCGTAAAATAATTAT
>JAISFK010000371.1 GCA_031263625.1 Clostridiales bacterium | reverse complement strand
AGCATGGGCGAGGGCGTAAGCGTGGGCAGGAGCGAGAGCATGGGCGAGGGCGGGAGCGAAGACAGGGGCAAGAGCATGGTCATGGGCAGGAGCGGTGGCGCGGGCATGGGCGGCGGCATGAACAAGGGTATGGGCGAGGGCATAGGCAGGGGCATGGCCATTGACGAGGGCATGGGCAGGAACGGCGGCCCGGCCCGCGTTGCAGGGAGGCGAAGCCGCGCCGGAGCCAGAGCCAAGGCCAGAAGGCGGGTTTGCGCCGCGCTGTGCGCGGCCATGGCGCTGGCGCAGCTCGCGCTTTTCGCGCCCGTGCCGGCATACGCGGCGACGGCGCCCGCGCCACCCGCGATCGCGGGGCTGGCCGTCGCGCCCGCCGACATCGCGCTGGACAACGACAGGGGCACGTCCGTCGTGTCGTTCGACCACGGCACGCCCGCCGCGCCGACGGCGCAGCCGCAGCCCGCGACGCCGGGGAATCTCGCGGCGTACACGGGGCGCACGGTGAAGTACAGCCTGGAGGAGTACAACAAGGGCTACAGGGGCAAGGCCGCGGCGCGGGTTTTTGAGGACGCGCGCGACGCGGGCTGGACGGCCCCGACGGGCAAGTTCGACGTCAGGGGCCTGCCGTCGGGCACGATCTTCGACGTCACGGCGACGAACTACATGAGCTTCGCCGAGTACCCGCCGCCGCCCGCGAGCGGCAGCACTCCAGGCACCTCGCCGGAGTCCGGGCCGTCCAACATGGCGCGGATCTACACGGGCACGCAGCTCAAAGCCGCGTCGTCCGGCGCCGACGAGATAACGCTGAGCTGGGACGACGTCTGGTACAACGAGCAGCGCATATACGGGTACGACCTGAACGTGTACGCGAGCGCCGGCGCGGAGCGCCCGGAGAGCTCCATGCGCTTCACGCGCGCGCAGGTGGAGCAGAACCAGCCCGTCCGCGTAAACCAGGCGGCGGGCAAGCTGGAGTACACTTACACGGTGCCGTACCCCGGCCGCGTGTACACGTTCGAGATAGTCCCGCTCATGAACGACGTGCCGAACGTCATAGTGCCGGCGGCCGCCGCGCGCGTCACGGCCAGCTCGCGGATACTCGTGTCCGTGTCCAAGCTCTACGAGAGCGCGGACGAGAACGGCAAGACGAACATCACTTGGGAGCTGCGCTGGAGCAACGTCACGGCCGGCATGATAGGCGGCGCCACGACGCGCTACGCGGCCGAGTACTCGCTGTTCAAGATGGGCGGCGGCGCCTCGCTCGCGCTGTTGCAGAAGATAAACAACGACACCTCGACCATCGTCGTCACGCCCAAGGATCAGTCCGATCCCGCGAACGTGGGCGCGACATACGAGATAACGGCCAAGATATTCGAGAACGGCCAGGAGATGTACGTGGACGACTACATCACGATCACGTCGGGGCCGTTCACGCTCAAGGAGAGCGAAACGCCGTACACGCCGCAGGCGCCAGTGCTGCTGCTGGAGTCGGACCCGGTGGCGGGGCTGGCGGCGTCCGTGTGGTGGAACATCCCCAAGCGCGTGGCCGAGCCGCAGCTGGACGATCTGGACGTCGTGTACGAGATATTCGTGCTGGACGACCCGGCCCAGCTTGACGCGCTGGAGGGCTCCGGCCAGCAGGGCGGCAGCGGCGGCAGCGCCGAGCCGGCGCCGTCGTTCACGGAGAGCGGCCTCGCCCTAGCGCAGGGCGTGTCGAAGAAGTCGGGCGAGAACGGGTATCCATACGAGATACGGAACCTGTCGCCCAACAAGACCTACTACGTCGCCGTGCGCGCCGTGAAGTCGTTCGTGGACATCGCCGACATGTCCGTGAAGCAGTACAGGTCGCGGATATCGTATGTCGTGCTGACCACGCCGCCGGAGCTGCCGTTCGGGCAGCCGCCCGCGCCGGTCACGCTGGAGATAGACAAGGAGTCCATCAAGCCGGAGTCCGCGGAGTTCCTCGTGCGCGCCGCGTGGTACGAGCGGCTGGCGCCGAATGCCGAGGGGATCGAGGAGTGGGTGTACGTGCCGGACTACGCGCCGCCCGCCGACGGGATCCTGCCGGACGGCTGGAGGCGCGTGCAGTACGAGCCGGGCGACAGGCTGCTGCTGCACTACATGGAGTACAATGCGGCGACAATGGACAAGGATGATCCCGGCGCGTTTTCGGGCTACCGCACCGTCACGGCGGACGTCGCGTCCGCGGACCCGCGCGGCGCCGCGATCAGGATCCGGGCGGCCGGGCTGTCGCCGAACACGGCGTACATATTCTGGGCGAGGGCGGACAGGAAGACCGCGCTGTCGTTCCCGTCCAAGACCATCATAGCCACGACGCCGCCGTACCCGAACACGGAGATCGGCAAGCCTGTCACGCCGGATTTCGAGTTCGCCTTCATCGGCGACAGGTACGTGGACCTGCTGTGGGGCAAGGAGCCGAACTACAGGTACAACATACAGATCTCGACGGCTGACCGCTTCGACGGCCAGGGCGTCGTCTCGCTGGCCACGTCCACGGCGGAGATAGCCGCGACGGGCGTGGATTTTTACCGCGCGGCCGGGCTGACGCCCGACACGCTGTACTACTTCCGCATACAGGCCGAGGTCACGTCCCCCGTGACGGGCGCCGTGCTCGCGTCGGAGTGGAGCGACTCGAAGCCCGCGCGCACGAAGCCGCCGCTGCCGCCCGCGACGCCCGCCGGCTTTGGCATCAAGCCAATCAGGAACGCGATAACGAAAAACAGCATCTTCTACGAGTGGCTCGCGACTCCCGGCATCCAGTACGTGCTCGAATACTCGCAGAGCGCCTCGATGGAGGGGGCCGCGGAGCTGAACGTCGGCGCCGCGTCGGAGCACAACTTGGCGGGGCTGCTGTCCAACCACCGCTACTACGCCCGGCTGTACGCGTTCGACCCCGCCACGGGGCTGCGCTCCGAGCCGACGTACATCGTGGGCGCGCGCACGCTGCGCAGCGACGACGACTACGACTCGAACGTGGACACGACCATGCCGCTGACCGGGGAGTTTGTCAAAAAGGACGCATACGCGGTCAACGGCGTGTGGCACATAGCGATCCTGGGCACGGACGCGGACAGGCTGTGCGAGCGCGTCATGACGGACACGATGCTGGACTACTCGATCGACATGTCCAAGCCGCCGCTGTACACGAAGGCCATAAGCCTGAAAGTGGAGGGCAAGGTGTTCGACAGCCTGGACGGCATGCTGGAGAACCTTGAGCTGAAGCTGGCCGACAAGAGCTTTGTGATCAGGCCCAAGACGCTCGCCCCGTCGCTGGCGGGCAGCGCCGCGCGCAGAATCGCCAGCCCGCGCTACGAGATATACCTGAGCCTGTCGGGCAACGAGAGCTACAAAAAGCCCGCCGGCTACGCCGCCAAGACGGAGGCGACGGGCTTTGACGCCTACGTGCTGGACGGCGCGGCGTCCGCGAGGCTGGCGCTGGAGAGCTTCGGCAAGGGGCTGCGCGTCGTCGTGCCGTTCACGGGCGCGGCGTGGTACAAGAGCGGGGAGACGGGCGGCATATACTCGAACGCGGAGGGCGCGTGGGAGCGCCTGGACGCGCGGGTGGCGTTCGACCCGGACACGCGAAAGGGCTCGCTGACGTTCGAGCGCGCGGCGCCCGGCAACTTCATGGCGGCGGACATAGCGGCGCGGAACGTGTTCTCGGACGCGCAGGGCGAGTACAGCTCATATGTCGCCAGGCTGGGCGCTCTGGGATTCTCGGACGCGCCGGTCGGCTCGCCGTTCCGGGCGGGCGACGCCGTGACGCCGGCGGAGGCGGTCGAGATGCTGTTCAAGACGATGGGCTACGCCTATGGCGACGGCTACATGGACAGCGCGGTGAAGGCGGGCTTCGTGGAGAGCCGCGGCCAGGCCGACCTGAAGCTTGAGGAAGCCCTGGCGATGGTGGCGAGGGCATACGAGGTCAGGACGGGGCGCAAGGCGGAGGCGCCTGCGGCCGGCGGGGCCGCTGTGGGCGCGGCAGGCGGCGGGAGCGGAAGCGGAAGCGGAAGCGCGGATGCGGGCGAAGGAGCGGCGGGCGGCGGCGGAAGCGGCGCGGGGGGCGACGCGGCAGTGGGCGCCGCTGCGGGCGGCTGGACGCCCGGCGTGGCCGCGCTGCGCGAGCCCGTCAGGCGGCTGGCGCAGTTCGCGCTCGACAACGGCTTCGCGCTGCCCGTGCTGCCGTCGTCGCAGGAGCTGTTCCCGGCGGGCAGGGCGGCCACGCGCGGCGAGATGGCGGTGTTCCTCGTGCTGCTGCACGAAACGCTGGAGGGCTGACGCGGCCGCAACGGGCATGCGCGAAACGGGCGGAGCTTTTGGCCGTCCGGTTTCGCGTTGCCCGTGCTGCCGTCGTCGCAGGCGCTGTTCCCGGCGGGCCGCCCCGCGACGCGCGGCGAGATAGCGGTGTTCTTGGTGCTGCCGCACAAACCGCTGGAGGGCTGACATGCATGGACAAAACGGGCGCTCACCAGAGCTGTACGTCGCCCGTGGCGATAGCGCTCGGCTTCTTCCAGGCGTTGCCTACGACGCTATATGGCTGGCAAAACGTTGCTCCCTAGCGCCCCGTGTCATTCTGTCCGTGTTTGACCTGCTGAACGAAGATGACTGGCTTGGGACGTCATATTTCATTCACTCTGGCGCCTGTTTATTTTATCAACGATTTCCTCAATGATATACTGCGTCTTAGGCAATATCTGGTTTGGCGGGAAAAACGAAAGCAAGATTCCAGTTGCCTGTTCTGATGTCGCGACGCCGAGTTTCTTCATAAGGAACACAATGTCCTCGCTGTCTTTTTCGCCGAACCGCGCGGACATCATTTTCATCGCGAGCAGATACTCGGCAGACACGGTTTGGATTTGCAAGCCTTGGAATGATATGAAATCCTCGACGGGAGCGTTTGCGCCGACGAAGCCTTTCACGCTGTCGTTAAGCCAGTCGGCGGACAGCCCCTCGCGCTCGGCAATCTTCGCGGCAAGCTGGTTGATCTCCTCCTTCGGCTCGTACAGCGCGTCTATGTCTTTCGTCATGTCCCGCGCTTCGTGAACAAGGCACATCGCCGCGCCGCCAGTCAGCAAAATTTCGCCGCGCATTCCGAGCGCGTCCAGTTCGCCGCCCAGCTGCCGCAAATATTTCAGGATTTGCTCTTTTCTCAGCATGTTTTGCCTCCCTCACACTCTGGCCAGCACGTTTTCGTCCACAAACAGGTTTCGGTGCTTGAACTCGGCGGGCGATTTGTACATGAACAGCAGGCGCAGATTGCCTTTCGCGCCGCAACCGAAATGCGGGCTCGCCCCTGGCAGATAGCACCGGCGCTCAAAAGCCCAGCGCGGGGGAGCCAGCCCATAATCGTCCGCGAGCTTATGCGCGGTCGCCGCGAGAAACGGCACAAATTCCGGGCGGCTCATATCTTCCGGCTTTTCGCGGAGCATTTCCGTTCGCGTTTCCGGCGTGGCTCTATAGAACTCGTCGAGGAAATCGCCGAGCAGCAGATAAAAATCCGCTCCGGCATTTGTTTCCAGCGAGATGCGATTGATGTCGTACATTGCGGCACTCCTTGTTGCAAGATGGCCTTATGCCTGACACTGCTATATCATGTCTTGCGCCTCGCTCTCTATGCACCCTAATTGAACCACATGCGAGCGCAAATTTCAAGCGAATCCGGCATTGTTGCTTGGCATAGGTCGGCATAGGCCGCATAGGTCATAGGTCATATACGTATACTTTTCGTTGCCCCCCCTCTTGCAAGATTCGCTTGAACGTGCTATTATTGTGCCATGGCGATTTCGGAAATTATCGCGGAAGCGCAGATGCGAAGACAGGAGGCGTTTATGGAATTGGAGTGGATAAGCCCTAAACAGGCCGCAGAGCAGTGGGGCATAACCGAGCGGCAGGCGCAGTCACTGTGCGCGCAGGGGAAGATACCCGACGCGGCGCGCATCGGCCGCTCGTGGCTCATTCCGCGAAACGCGGAGAAGCCGCTCGACGGCAGGACAAAGGCCGCAAAGCAGCGCAAGGGTTAGCGGCTTGCAGGCGCAGCCCGCTTTGGGACAGGCGGCGGCTCGGCGGGCTATGGCGCCAAACCCTGCGGCAAAAGCAAAAGCCTGGGGAGAACCCGAAAAATTCATAATGGGGCGAGAAAGGCGATTTGGCAAATATGGCAAAACATGAACGATTTGGCTTCGCTTCGGCGGGCGAGCTGCTGGAGAAGGCCGCGGCGCTTGGCGTCGATTTCGCGCTTGGCGACGATTTGGCGCCGCTGGCGAAGCCCGTGCGCGTGGGCGCGCGAATTGCTCCGAACAGCCTGGCCGCGCTGCCGATGGAAGGTTGCGACTGCGAGCCGGACGGATCTCCGTCGGAGCTCGCGGAGCGGCGGTATCTGCGCTTCGCGGGCGGCGGGGCCGGGCTTTTGTGGTGGGAGGCGTGCGCGGTGGTCGAGGAAGGCCGGGCCAACCCGTTGCAGATGATGCTGACAGCCGGCAACGCGAAATCTTTCGAGGCGCTGCTTGCCAAGGCCAACCGCGCCGCCGGGGACGCCATGGGCGGCGGCCACAGGCCGATCCATATACTGCAGCTCACGCATTCGGGCCGGTACAGCCGGCCTCGCGGCCACAGGCCGATGCCCGTCATCCCGCAGCACGACCCCATTCTGGATCCGCTGGTCGGGCTTGGCGGCGGCGAGCCTGTCGTCACGGACGCGTACCTGGACGAGCTGCCGGGGAGATACGCCGAGTCGGCGCGGCTCGCGCGGGACGCGGGGTTCGACGGCGTGGACATCAAAGCCTGCCACCGCTATCTCGTCAGCGAGCTTCTGGCTTCGCGCGTCAGGGACGGCCGGTACGGCGGCAACTTTGAAAACCGGACGCGGCTGCTGGCGGAGGCGGTCAAGGCGGTGAGGCAGGCGACGGGCCCGGATTTCGTCATAGCCTGCCGCTTCAACATCTTCGACGCCCACCCGTACCCCTACGGCTTTGGGGAGGGCAGGGACGATTTCATGGATTTTGACGCGGACGAGCCCCTGCGGCTTGTCCGGCTGTTGCGCGACGCCGGCGTCGGGCTCTTGAGCAACACGGCGGGCAACCCGTATTACATCTATCCCCAGGTCACGCGCCCGTTCGACGCGTCCAGCCAGGGGATCCCCGTGCCGGACGAGCACCCGCTGGAGAGCGTCGCCAGGCTGTTTGGCTTCACGCGAGCCGTGCAGCGGGCCGCAGGCGGCGCGCCGGTGGTGGGCAACGGGTACAGCTGGCTGCGGCAGTTCGCGCCGCTCGCCGGGGCCGCCAACCTCGCGGCCGGGGACTGCGGATTTGTCGGGTTTGGGCGCGGGAGCTTTGCCTATCCCGACGCGCCCAGGGACATATTGCTGAGCGGCGGCATGGATCCCAAAAAATGCTGCGTCGCCTGCTCGAAATGCACGCAGATCATGCGCGACCACGGCAGAACCGGCTGCGTCGTGCGCGACGCCGGGGTCTATGGCCCGCTGTTCAGGGAGGCGCGGGCGGAGGCCGCCGCGCGCGCGGCGCAGGCCGTGTAGGCAA
>JAISFK010000369.1 GCA_031263625.1 Clostridiales bacterium | reverse complement strand
TGCCGCGCCCGCCCCGCCGCCTTTGCGCGAGGCCCGACGGATCGGCGCTGAGCGCCGGCTGTACGAGTCCGCCCTCGCCGGCTCGCCCGGCGCCTGCGTGGCGCTGTCGCTTGCCGGGCTGCGCGCCCTGCACCGCGCCGTCGCGTCGCGCGTGGTCCGCATTGCCGCCGCCGCCGTGCGCGGGACGGCGCAGGACCTCCACCTGGCGCACGCGGAAAAAATCCTCGCGCTCGCCGAATCGCCCGCCGCCGGGAAGCGCCTGAACATGCCTGGCGGCCTGGAAGCGCTGAAATCGTATGATATTATAATATTCCATAAAATTGCGCCCAGGCCGGGCGGCAGAATGGGCGATTATGTGGAAATGCCGCCGAAACAGGCCCCAAACGCCCTGAATACGGCGAAATTAATAAAAAGTTTTCGCAAAAAAGATTTTGAAAACATTGAGGAAATAGCAAATATAAGTTATAATTCTCTGGTACAGTACTTTGACGGGGATATTCTTGACCCGCGCAGATGCGTCTTTCGCGGCCGGCGGGGCGGCGACGTTTTTTTTCCGAGGAACGCCCCGTGCGCGAAAAAGCTGAAGGACTGGCTGATAGACGAGAAGATCCCCGCCGCCGTCCGGGACGGCCTCACGCTGCTGGCGGACGGCTCGGAGATAGCGTGGGTCGCGGGGTACGGCACGAGCGAGAAGTATAGGGTGACGGCCGGCACGGAAACCGTGCTGCGAGTGGAGCTTGCTAATGTATAAGCTTGGGGACGTTGTCGTCGGCAGGGACGAAATAAGGAAAAAAGCGGTGCTCGGCCTGGCGGCCAGGATCAACGAGGACTACGCCGGCAAGGAAGTGACCGTGATCGGGGTGCTCAAGGGCGCGATGATATTCCTCTCCGATCTCGTGCGCGAGCTGGAGATGCCCGTCTGCATAGACTTCATCGTCGTGTCCAGCTACGGCGTCGAAACCGAAACGTCGGGGGTGGTGCTGCTAGTGAAGGACATAGACTCCGACATAGAGGGCAAGCACGTCCTGATTGTCGAGGACATGATCGACACCGGCGTCACGCTGAAATACCTGAAGGAGCTGTTCGAGTCGAGAAAGCCGGCGACGCTAAAAGTGTGCGCCGCGTTCGACAAGCCGGAGCGCCGCAAGGTGGACCTGAGCGCCGACTACGCGGGGATTCGGCTCGCCGACGACTTTGTCGTGGGCTACGGCCTGGATTTCGCGAACATGTACAGGAACCTGCCGGATCTGCGCGCGCTGGCCGAGGACAGCGGAGCGAAAGAATAAAGAGTGCAAAAGAATACATGATGAATGTAAATGAATATAATGGAATGCAAAATAAAATATAGAGTTAATATAGAGTTAAAATACAGAGTGTAGAAAATAAAATAAAGAATCCGGGGGGAACGGCCGCGAGAGGCCGCGGGAAGAGCGCGGAAAAATAAAGAATCAGGGGGAACGGCCGCAAGAGGCCGCGAGAGGGGTGAGTGATTGAAGTATTTAAGGCAGATGAGTTTCTATATTATCCTGTTTGTGGTCATTCTGATTATGATACTCGTGATAACGAACCATTCGACGCAGAACGCAGACGTCTTTAACTATAGCAGGATGATGAGCGCCGTGGCGAACAACACCGTTTCCAGGATTGTCGTTGACGGCGGCACGAACAATGCGTACATATTCCTGAAGGAAAGCGATCCCAGCAGGGTCAGCGAGGTCGCCTACCCCGTGTACATCCCGGAGATGGGGGCGTTCCTTGAGTACCTTGACCCGTACCTAGCCCAGGGCCGCTTCATATTCGAGACGCGGGCCCCGCAGACGGTCCCGCTGTGGGTGAACATGCTGCCGACGCTGGTGCTCATAGTCCTCGTGATCGTGTTCTGGGTGTTCTTCCTGCAGCAGTCGCAGGGCGGGGGCGGCGGCGGGCGCGTCATGTCCTTCGGCAAGAGCCGCGCCCGGCTCAACACGGACGAGAAGCGGAAGGTGACGTTCGGCGACGTCGCGGGCGCGGACGAGGAGAAGGAGGAGCTGAAGGAGATAGTGGACTTCCTGAAGGCGCCCAAGCGCTTCATCGACCTGGGCGCGAGGATCCCCAAGGGCGTCCTGCTCGTCGGGCCTCCCGGAACGGGCAAGACGCTGCTCGCGAAGGCCGTTTCCGGCGAGGCGGGCGTGCCGTTCTTCAGCATAAGCGGCTCCGACTTCGTCGAGATGTTCGTCGGCGTCGGCGCGTCGCGCGTCAGGGATCTGTTCGAGCAGGCGAAGAAGAACTCGCCGTGCATAGTGTTCATCGACGAGATAGACGCGGTCGGGCGGCACAGGGGCGCGGGCCTGGGCGGCGGCCACGACGAGCGCGAGCAGACGCTGAACCAGCTGCTCGTGGAGATGGACGGCTTCGGCGTGAACGAGGGCGTCATCATCCTCGCCGCGACGAACAGGCCGGACATACTCGATCCGGCGCTGTTGCGGCCGGGCCGATTCGACAGGCGCGTGTACGTCGGCCTGCCGGACATACGGGGCCGCGAGGACATACTGAAAGTCCACTCGAAGGGCAAGCCGCTGTCGGACACCGTCAAGCTGGACGAGCTGGCCAAGAGCACCTCCGGCTTCACGGGCGCGGATCTTGAGAACCTGCTCAACGAGGCCGCGCTGCTGGCCGCGCGGAGGAACAAGAACCGCGTGGACATGGAGGAGATCAAGGAGGCCATATTCAAGGTCATCATGGGCCCGGAGAAAAAGAGCCGGCTAATGAACGACAAGGAGAAAAAGCTCACGGCCTACCACGAGGCCGGCCACGCTATAGCGGTCAAGGTCGCCTCGACGACGGACAAGGTTGACAGGGTCACGATCATACCGTCCGGGCGCGCCGGGGGCTACACGGTGCACAAGCCGGACGAGGACAAGTACTACCAGACGAAGGAGCAGCTGCTGGAGTCCATCGTCATATCGCTGGGCGGCCGGGCGGCCGAGGACATAGTGCTAGGCGAGATCAGCACGGGCGCCTCCGGCGACCTGAAGCAGGCCAACACCGTGGCGCGGAACATGATCACGCGGTACGGCATGAGCGACAGCATGAGCAACCTCATATTCGGCGACGAGAATGACGAGGTGTTCATCGGCAGGGATTTCGGGCACACGCGCAACTACAGCGAGGAGATAGCCGCGCAGATCGACCGCGAGGTCAAGAGCATCATCGACATGTCGTACAAAAAGACGAAGGAGCTGCTCAGGCAGAACATCAACAGGCTGCACGTCATCGCGAACGCCCTGCTGGAGCGCGAAAAGCTTGAGGGGCCCGAGTTCGACGACCTGTTCAGCTCGGTGGAGCCGGCGTAGGGGCCGCGCAGGATCCGTATGGGGCAAGCGTTAGAGCCGGCGTAGGGCCAGTGTCAGGGCCTGCGCGGGATCGGCGGCAGGGGCTGGCGCGGATAACATATGACAATAGCAACATAGCGGTTGCGGCGCAATGCCGGCGCGGCGGCAACATATGGTAACTGCTGATAACTGCCGGCAACGGCAATAATGGCAATGGCAATACGCCGCCGCAGCATGGCGGCACGGCGCGCAAGGAGAGCATGGCGCGCGGCGCGGATTTTCGCCGCGCGGGCAAGGAGGGCATGATGGCAATAAGGCATTTCACATCGGAATCAGTCACCGAGGGGCACCCAGACAAGGTCTGCGACCAGATATCGGACGCGGTGCTGGACGCCCTGATAAAGGAGGACCCGAACGCGCGGGTGGCGTGCGAGACGGCCGCCACGACGGGCTTCGTGCTCGTCATGGGCGAGATCACGACGGGCGTGTACGCGGACATCCCCAAGATCGTGCGGGCGACCGTCAACGAGATAGGCTACAACGACGCCAGCTCTGGCTTCGACGGCAACACCTGCGCGGTCGTGACGTCGATCGACGAGCAGTCCGCGGACATCGCGCTGGGCGTGGACAAAGCCTACGAGATAAAGGCGGGCGGCGGAGGCGGCGGGGGCGCGGACGCCGATCTCGACCTGATCGGGGCCGGGGATCAGGGCATGATGTTCGGCTACGCCTGCGACGAGACGCCGGAGTACATGCCGGCGCCGATACAGTTCGCCCACGACGTGTGCAGGCGGCTGGCCGCCGCGCGCAAGTCGTGCGAGCTGGGCTTTCTGCGGCCGGACGGCAAGTCGCAGATCACGGTGGCGTATGAGGGCGGGAAGCCCGCGTACATAGACACGGTCGTCGTGTCCGCGCAGCACATGCCGGACGTCGGGCAGGGCGAGCTGGCCGAGGCGCTGAAGGAGCGCGTGATAATCCCCGCGCTGCCGCAGGGCCTGCTGGACGGCAGGACGAAGTTCTACATAAACCCGACCGGGCGCTTTGTCGTCGGCGGGCCGCACGGCGATTCCGGCCTGACGGGCAGGAAGATAATCGTTGACACCTACGGCGGCTACGCCCGCCACGGCGGCGGCGCGTTTTCGGGCAAGGATCCGACGAAGGTGGACAGGTCGGCATCCTACGCCGCCCGCCATGCGGCAAAGAACGTCGTCGCGGCCGGCCTGGCCTCAAGGTGCGAGATCCAGCTGGCCTACGCCATCGGGGTCGCCGCGCCCATATCGATATTCGTGGACACGTTCGGCACGGGCGCCCTCCCCGACGCCAGAATCGCGGAGCTCGTGAGGGAGCATTTCGATCTGCGGCCGGCCGGCATCATAAAGGAGCTGGGGCTCAGGCGCCCGCTCTACAGGCAGGTCGCCGCCTACGGGCACTTCGGCAGGAACGACCTCGACCTGCCGTGGGAGAGGCTGGACAAGGCCGAAGCCCTGAAAAAGAGCGTTTAGGCGCGGGCGGCGCCGAGAAAGGGCGGCGCAGCGCCCGGCTCCGGCTTTGCGCGGCGCCTCCGAGAAATGGGGCGGCCATGCGGCCCTGCAGCCATGAAGGGGCCATACAGATATCATAAATATAAGTATACCATAAAGGATAAGGCGCGGCCCCGGATGCGCGGCCGCGAGAATGCGAAGGGGGCGGGACGGCACGGCCAAGAAGATACTGATAGTGGACGACGAGAAGAGCATAGTTGACATCGTGAAGTTCAACCTGAGAAAAGAGGGCTTTGAGACGGTGGAGGCATACGACGGCGAGGCGGCCATACGGCTGGCCCACGCGCAAAAGCCGGATCTCGTGCTCCTGGACGTCATGCTGCCGGAGATAGACGGCTTCACGGTGTGCAGGGAGATAAGGCGCACCATGTCGATCCCCATCCTCATGCTGACGGCGAAATCGGACGAGGTGGACAGGATACTCGGCCTCGAGCTGGGCGCGGACGACTACATCCTCAAGCCGTTCAGCAACAGGGAGCTCGTGGCCCGCGTCAAGGCGAACCTGCGCAGGACCGTGATAGACGAGAACCCGCCCAAGGAGAGCGCGGCCTTCGAGTCGAACGGCCTGACCATCGACTACGGGCGGTTCGAGATCAGGCGCGACGGCAAGATCATCGAGCTCACGCGCAGGGAGTTTGAGCTTGTGAAATTCCTCGCGAACAACCAGGGGCAGATATTCTCCCGCGAGGCCCTGCTGGAAAAGGTGTGGGGCTTCGAGTTCTTCGGCGACGTGCGCACGGTTGACGTGACCGTGCGGCGCATACGCGAGAAGCTGGAGAGGGATCCGTCCAACTGCGAGTACATACTCACGAAGCGGGGAGTCGGATATTACTTCTATATGCCCGACTGAGGCCCGGC
>JAISFK010000075.1 GCA_031263625.1 Clostridiales bacterium | reverse complement strand
TTTCGCACTGGATTGACGTTATCTGCAGCATGTATCCAAAATTCTTCTGCAGCCATATCTCGTAAATTTTGTGGAAGCTGGATATCAGCTCAGGCTCAATGCCGATATGGGTTTTCACGGGAATCGGAAACGCCACGTCAATGCCGGCCCTGTCGCGCAGGAAAAAATTTATGGAGTAACATTCCATCAGGTCGTCCGGAACGCAAACCGCCGCCCGGTAGGTGTTTTTCGGAATACAGATCAGGTCGCCCTTCCTCACGCTAAGCCGCTCTTCGCCTATGGCGTAATCGGCCTTGCCGGCTATCACGTAGGTGATGTCGATAAAGTGTATGGTGGCGGGCTCTATCTTCCAGGTGGGCGTGCATTTTCGGTGAATGTAGTAGTGGAGCTCCGGAATCATATTGTTGAAATCCAGTTCCAAGCAAACGGCCCCCTCCCTGCAGCCCTATCATTTCCTGCGGCTAAAAACCGCCGCCGCGCTTGCTGCGCACCTGCGCGCGCAACTGCAACTTTTCGCCCTGGCGCAAATTCCCATTTTACGTCATGTGTACCGCAAACCCGCATGTACACTGCATTTGATAATTAAATCACATCCGCGTTTGATTATCAAGTTTTTTATGCCTTGGCCAAAACTCGCCTTTAAAAATTTCAAATAATAGTTGATAAATTCATTCATTAAGCCTGCGCATGGCGCTACTATTATTATAGAAAATATTTTGCAGCATTATGAAACTTGGGTATTTTTACGATGCCCATGGTTAGCCCGCCATTGCTGCCGGGCGGAGGGCGACAGGCTTGCTGTGCGACAGGGATACATGCTGGCTGAAAAAACAGGCGCGCGGCGCCGACATTTCCACTTACAGCCTGAAAGGCGCCTCGCTTCCCGCGCTCGGGAAGACGCTGGAACGGGAGCTGCCGCTTCTGTTTGGCGGCATTGCGCGCTCGGATCTGGCCGGCGCGTCCATAGCCTTTTCGACAGAGCGGGGCGATCTCGGGAGCGAAGGCTGGCGCATTGAGAAAACGGCAGGCGGGTACGAGATACAGAGCGGCACGGAGCGCGGGAGCCTTTACGGGATGTTCGGCCTGCACCGCCTGCTCCTGACGAAAGGCAAGGGGGCTTTCCCGCATGAGTCGGCGCCGGATCAGAGCATACGGATGGTCAACCACTGGGACAACTTTGACGGGACCGTCGAGCGCGGCTACGCGGGGGCGTCCATATTTTACGAGAGCAACGGATTCCGCGGCAACGAGGGGCTGATCCGCCAGTACGCAAGGCTGCTCGCGTCAGTCGGCGTGAACGCGGTTTCGGTCAACAATGTGAACGTGCATTGCGAGGAAAGCTTTTTCGTGAAAGGGGAGCGCCTGCGGCAAATTGGGAAGATAGCGGGTGTTTTTGCCGAATACGGCATCAGAATTTTTCTGTCTGTCAGCTTTGCGGCCCCAGTCACGGTGGGCGGCCTGCCGTGCGCGGATCCGCTCTCCCCGGACGTGGCCAGGTGGTGGGAGGGCGCAGTCGCCGGCATTTACCGCTCCATCCCCGATTTTGCCGGCTTTTTGGTCAAGGCGGACTCCGAGGGGATGGACGGGCCGCTCGAATACGGGCGGGGCCACGACGACGGCGCCAACATGCTAGCAAGGGCTCTGCGGCCGCACGGCGGCATTGTCATTTGGCGGTGCTTCGTGTACGACTGCGCGCAGGACTGGCGCGACCTCGGCACGGACAGGGCGAGAGCGGCCTATGACACTTTCATGCGGCTGGACGGGCGCTTTGAGGACAACGTCGTGCTTCAAATAAAGAACGGGCCGGTCGATTTTCAGGTCAGGGAGCCTGTGTCGCCGCTGTTCGGCTCGCTCAGAAAAACGGGGCAGATGCTGGAGTTTCAGATAACACAGGAGTACACGGGCCAGCAGAAGGATATCTGCTACCTGATCCCCATGTGGAAGGAAATTTTGGACTTTGAAACCGGCCGAGGCCCAAAAAGCGCGGTGAAATCTGTTGTCAGGCGAAATTCGCCGTCTGCGGCGCTCAGCGGGATCGCCGGAATAGCGAATGTGGGGATGGACGGCAACTGGACGGGCAACAAGCTGGCGCAGGCCAACATCTACGGATACGGCAGGCTGGCTTGGGACAATGGCCTGTCGCCCGACGAGATCGCGGGCGAGTGGATTCGGCTGAGCTTTGACCTGCGGGCGCCGGACGCAAAAAAGCTCAAGTCGATTCTGGCGAGCTCGCGGGCGACCTACGAAAGCTACACATGCCCGCTCGCGTCAGGCTTCATGTGCAAGCCGTCCCTCCACTACGGGCCGGACGTGGACGGCTACGAGTACGACCGGTGGGGCACATACCACTGCGCGGACAGAAACGGCGTCGGCAGGGACCGCACGAAAGCCACTGGCACAGGCTTTGCCGCGCTGTACTCACGGGAGCGCTTCGAGATGTACGAGAGCTTGGCGGCGTGCCCGGACGAGCTGTTGCTCTTCTTCCATCACGTGCCCTACACGCACAGGCTGCGTTCGGGAAAAACGGTCATACAGCACATCTACGACAGCCACTTCCGCGGCGTCGAGGCTGTCGGGGAGTACATGGCCGCGTGGGAGAGCCTGAAGCCGTCGCTCGACGAGGGCGTTTACCTGAACGTGAAAGGCCGGCTTGAGCTACAGATGAAAAACGCGGTCGAATGGCGAGATCAGGTGAACGCATATTTTTACAGGAAATCCGGGATCGCTGACGAAATGGGCAGAAAAATATATGGCTGACATGGATACATGGACACGATGGATATGGTGGACACGATGGTTACGATGAATACGATGGATATGGATATTGCTGCGAGCATGGATGCGGATATGCGCGCGGATGCTGGCGCGGCAACCAGTGCAAGCGGCATGGCGACAGGCGCGGAAGCCGGCGCAGGCGCGAGCGGCACGGTAGCCGGCGCTGGCGCCGGGCTCGCCCGAAACGGCAGGCCGCTACCGGAAAAAATCCGGGCCGAGCTTCGCCGGAACTGGGAGCTGTACATTTTTGTCCTGCCGGCGGTTGCTTCGGTGCTGCTGTTCAATTACCTCCCTATGTACGGCGTCCAGATAGCGTTCAAAAACTTCGTCCCGTCCAAAGGGATCGCGGGTTCGGAATGGGTCGGGCTCAAGTGGTTCGCGCGCTTTTTCAACAGCTACCAGTGGCTCGGCCTGATTCGAAACAGCGTCGCGCTCAGTTTCTACACGCTGATCTTTTCTTTCCCGCTCCCGATCGTGTTCGCGCTGCTGGTCAACCAATTCCGAAGCCAGAGGGCGAGGAAGGCCATACAGACAATTTCGTATGCCCCGCATTTCATATCCACGGTCGTGGTTGTGGGCATAGTGTCGCTGTTTCTCAGCCCGTCAACGGGCCTGTACGGATTTGCCGCGAGGGCGCTCGGCGCGCAGCCGATAAACCCGCTCGGGGAGAGTTCCATGTTCAGGGCAATATACGTCGCATCGGACGTGTGGCAGCACATGGGCTGGCAGTCCATCATTTACGTCGCCACGCTCTCCACCGTGTCCGCCGAGCTCCTCGACGCCGCCAGGGTGGACGGCGCGAGCCCCATGCAGAGGATCTGGCATGTGGAGCTGCCAGCCCTGCGCCCGACCATGACGATACTGCTGATACTGTCCTTCGGCTCTCTCATGTCGGTGGGCTTCGAGAAGGCGTATCTGCTCCAGAACCCGCAGAACCTTGCGACCTCGGAGATCATGGCGACCTACATCTACAAGGTGGGACTGGGCGGAACGCCGCAGTACAGCTATTCGGCGGCCATCGGCCTCATCAATTCCGTTGTGAACGTAGTCCTGCTGCTGCTGTTCAACGCCGCAAGCAGGCGCTTTGGAGAGACGAGCCTGTTCTGATGCGCACCGCGTTTCGCCGCGCGGCGCGCTCGGGGGCCGCGCTTTTAGGCCTTGAAGCCCGAGCGAGGGGAGGGCGGTTGCATGAAGAAAAAAGGGCCTTTTGCCTCGGCGCCAAATGAAATAGCGTTCCGCGCGGCCGTTTGCGCCATCACGGCCGTCATTCTCCTGTTGACTGCGTACCCGCTGTATTACGTGCTCATCGCGTCCGTTTCGTCCCAGCAGCATGTGATGGCAGGGCGGGTGTATTTCCTCCCAATGGGCTTTACTCTGGAGGGATACGCGGAGCTGGCCGGTGACGGCGCGATTCTGCGGGGCTACGCGAACACGGTGTTCTACGCGCTTGCCGGCACGGCCCTGGGCATGGCGGTGACGACGCCCTGCGCATACGCTCTTTCGCGGCGGGACTTTTGGGCGCGTCGCTGGCTGATGGTTTTTTTCCTCGTGACGATGTTTTTCAGCGGCGGCATGATACCGACATATCTCGCCATAACGAAGACGCTGGGCATGGGAAGCGGCAGCCTTGTGATGATCGTGCCGTTCTGTCTGAACGTGTTCAACCTCATCATACTGCGGACATACTTCGAGACCAATCTGCCGCGCGAGCTGTGGGAGTCCGCGCAGCTTGACGGCTGCTCCAACGCGCGCTATTTCGCAGTGGTGGCGCTGCCGCTGTCGAAGGCGGTGCTGTCGGTGATAATGCTGTATTTTCTCGTCGGCAAGTGGAACGACTATTTCAGCGGGCTTCTGTACATCCGCGACGAAAAATACCTTCCGCTGCAGAACGTCCTTCGCAGCATACTCACAAGAACGGAGGCCATGGCCGGCCAATTCCAGTCCGGCACGAACATTGAAGCGCTGCACAGGGCAAACCTGATCAAGTTCTCGTCCATCGTCGCCAGTTCCATGCCGATGATGGCTCTGTACCCGTTTTTGCAGAAATATTTTGAAAAAGGCGTGATGATCGGATCAGTAAAGGGCTAAAGAGCACTCCAAAAACAAAGCATAGGAGGGAAAGTACGGTGAAAAAAAGCAAAAAAAGCAAACAAGGAAGACTGGCCGGCATAGTGGCTCCGCTCTTGCTAGTGGCAATGTTGCTCGGCGCATGTTCCGGCGCTGGGGGCGGGGCGGCCGGCTCGGGCGGCTCCGAGCCAAGCTCGCAGGCGGCCCCAGCAGGGGCATCGAGTTCTGGAGAGTCCGTCGCTGGCACCGACGCATCGGAGGAATCGGCGCCGGCGGCCGCAGGGTCTGTGACGGATGCGGAGGCGGCCGATGATGCCGATGAGGCGGCGCCCGTCGCCGTCAAGATCCTGACGCAGATGTTCCCGACCACGATCAACCCGTCCGAGATGGGCATGTACAAGGACATCGAGCAGGCGCTTAACGTCAGGCTTGAGTGGGAGACCGTACCCTACGACATCTTCCCGGAGAGGAAAGGGATCATCCTTTCGAGCGGCGAGTTGCCGGACATCTTTTTCGCCGGCCTGTCGGACAGCGACATAACCACAAACTCGGATCTGTTCCTCGACATGTCCGCGCATCTGGACAAAATGCCGAACGTGACGGCGATGTTCGCACAGAACAGGGACATCGAGATCGTGTCCACATTCCCGCCCGACGGCAAAATCTACTCGCTGCCCCAGGTGTACGGCATCCGGCCGACGAGCGCCGTGACGATAGCGATAAACCAAGCGTGGCTCGACAAGCTCGGGCTTCCCATGCCGGGAGACTTGCAGGAGTTCGAGGCCGCGCTCGTGGCGTTCAAGGACGGCGACCCCAACGGGAACGGCGAGGCCGACGAGCTGCCGCTGGACTGGATGACAGACGGACACGGCCACAGCATATACGCCGCGATGGGCGGCATTTGGGGGCAAATTGACGGTTGCAACGAGGACATGGTGTATGTGGACGACGAGGGGAACGTCGGCTTTGTGTATGAATACGACGGTTTCTACAAGCTGACCCAGTACTTGCACAAATGGTATGGCATGGGCCTCATCAGCCCCGAGATATACACGAGCACTAGGGATCAGAAGCAGTCGTATTTCAGTGACGGCGAGGGCGCCAGAGTGGGCGTGCAGACCAACTGGGCGCCGAGCGGCCCGTTCGCGGGCGAGTACGCCATCATGCCGCTTGTCCCGGAGTTCAAGGACAGCGATGCGGGCATGTTCTTCCCGACCTCGTCGGCCCAAATCCAGACAAACGCCGTGCTGATCAACAGGAGGAGCGAGCATATAGACAAGTGCGTCGAGATCGTCAACTGGTTCTACAGCGAGGACTATTCCATACAGAGCCAGTACGGCTCGTTCGGCGACACGACGGCCAAGCTCGCCGACGGCAGCTACGAGATCCTGCAGCCCGCCGACGGGGACATCGAGGCCAGCAAGTGGAAGTACAGCATACACGGATATGGCCCCGGCAACTTCTCCCGCGAGCTGGAGAAAAAGACGAAGGCGCCCGCCGCGCTGACGCTGCGCCAGGAGCAGGGCGCGGTGTACGAGCCGTGGAGCCTGCCGCCGGAGCGCATATTCCCGCCCGTGAAATACGACGAGGAGACCAGCCAGGAAATGGCCATCCTGCAGGCAGACATCAAGCCCTACGTGAAGCAAATGCAGGCCAAGTGGTGCATCGACGGCGGCATTGAGGAGGACTGGGACGGCTACCTGGCCACGCTGAAGCAGATGGGGATCGACGAGTACAGGGCAATTTTCCAGCGGGCGTATGACGAGGCGATGAGCGGGTGAGCGCGACAGCGCCCGGCGGCGGAGCGGCAAAGGCGCTGGCGGGATCCCGCTGGCGCACGGCGCCCGCCGCGCGCCGAAGCATCTGTTGCTGGCGCCGTGCGCAAGGGGCGAGTTCTTGCGCGAAAGGCCCCGCGCCAAAACTAGGAAAGGGATGGTGACAAGATGGAAGGCAAGTGGAATTTTCCAAAAAAGGCTCAACTTCAGCGCATGGAGAAGCTTCCAGACCCGCTTGCGGGACCGGACGGGAAAAGGATAGCTTCACCGGACGATTGGCCCGCGCAGAGGGAGTATCTGAAGGCCATGATGGAGCACTACCTGTACGGACGCGCCCCAAAGGGGCCGTTTCATACGAAAGGCAGCGTGCTGTCGTCGATGCCGATATTGGATGGCCGCGCCGTCCGGGAGATAGTTCGAATCGAGTGCGGCCCGGATCGGCAGATATCGTTCGAGGTAAAAGTGTCGAGGCCGAACAGGCCGGGGCGCTTTCCGGTATTCGTGTGGAACAACCCTGACATGCCGCTGGGCGTACCCGGCCCCACAGACGAGCGCCTGATGGACTGCCCGGCCGAGGAAGACTGCATCGCGCGCGGTTACGCAGTGGCCGAGTATCGCAAGGATCAGATCACGCCGCTGAATATCGGCGCAAGCTCGCGGCTCGGGGTCAGCAACGGCCAGGCGCACAAATACTACCCGGACTGCGACTGGCGGGCAGTCGCCATGTGGGGCTGGGGCGGCTCGAGGGTGCTGGACTGGCTTGACAGCTCATGCTGGGCAGATTTGGGCAAGTATATCGCGATCGGCGGCTCGCACTGCGGCAAGGCCGCAATTTACCAAGCGATATTCGACGAAAGATTCGCGATCTGCGCCGCCGTCTGCTCCGGTTGCGGCGGGGCCGGAAGTTTCAGGTACTTGGGCGGGCGCATGGGGCGCGGCATCGGCTATGCCGAAACGATCAAGGACATCACGGACAAAAACGGCCTCTGGTGGTGGCTTTCCGACAACCTCGCGGAGTTCGGCGCGAGGGACAGCCAGCACGAGATAGGCGACGAGGCGTATCTGCCGTTCGACGCGCACTTCCTGCGGGCTCTGGTCGCGCCAAGGGCGTTCATATCCATAGACCAGCTCGACGACGTGTGGTGCGGCGCGTTCGGCACGCAGCTCTCATGGCACGCCTCGCAGCCGGCCTTCAAGTTTCTCGGCGCAGAGGGCAAAAACGCCCTGTTTTTCCGGGAGGGCACGCACAGCGTCGCGAAGCCGGATTTTTTGGCCGCACTGGACTTCGCCGACAGGATATTCTACGGGATCTCCCGCCCGCACTCCTTTACGGACAAAATCGTCCACCTGTACTACTCGGACTGGGTGCCGAAGGAGATGCGCGGCGTGGAGCCGGAAAAGATTGATTTCAGCCAGTTTTTCGACTACGAGTACGACGACTGAGCGCCGGCGCCATGGAGCGCCCACCCAAAACATAGAAGGGGATGATCATATGGCAACAAAATACGAGTTTCCTGAACGCGCCAGATGCGGCTATCAGAAGCTGCTTCCAAATCCGTTCATAAAGGCCGACGGCTCGGTCGTCGCGTCTGCGGAAGAATGGCCTGAGCAGAGGGAATATCTGAAGGCCATGCTTGAGTTCTACATGTATGGGCGCACCCCGCCTGGACCGTATGGCACGGTCGGCGAGGTTGTGGAGAGCAGGAGGATACATGACGGCGCTGGCATTGAGGAAACCGTGAAAATTACGTGTGGCGCGGCGGCGCCCGTTTCGTTCGAGCTCACGGTGCGCCGCCCTCCAAAGGAGGGGCCGTTGCCGGTGGTTGTGGCCATGGGCGGCGAATTCAGGCCAGGGATGAGCTTTTACGACTATCTCATCAGCATAGGAGTTTCTGAGAAGGATGCCAGAATCTACCTTCCATGCCCGATAGAGGAAGAGTTGCTGGAAAGGGGCTATGCGCTGGCTTTTTGTAAGGTGACGGACCTGTGCCCGGACAAAAACGGCTACGACGCGAAAGAAAGCCCGCTGGCCGCCGCCTATCCGGGCTACGACTGGAGGGCTGTCGCGATGTGGAGTTTTGGACTGCAAAGGGCGGCCGACTGGCTGCTCGGTTGCGGCTGGGCGGACGGAGACAGGCTGATCTCCATGGGCGGCTCCAGAGGGGGCAAGGTGGCGATGCACGCCGCCGCGTATGACGAGCGCTTCGCCGCATGTGTCGCGGCAATCTCAGGCTGCGGCGGGGCGGGCAATTTCAGATATCTGGGCGGGCGCATGGGCAGGGGGCTCGGCCAGATAGAAAGCGTCGGGTCCATAACGTCGAAAGGCGGCCTGGGCTATTTCTTCGCCGACCGGCTCGCCGATTTCGGCAGGCGCAACGGTTGGTACGAGCCGGGCGACGAATGCTATCTGCCGTTCGATCTGCACACGCTGCGCTCGCTCGTCGCCCCGAGGGCGATCATTTCCATTGACGGCCTCGACGACGTGTGGTGCGGCGCATTCGGCACACAGCTGTCGTTCCACGCGTCGCAGCCCGTGTTCAATTTTCTCGGGGCGGACGGGAAAAACGCCATGCTGTTTCGGGAAGGCGGCCATTACATAAGCGAGGCTGACTGGCGCGAGGCCCTCGCCTTTTGCGACAACGCCCTCTGCGGCATGAACGTCCCGCACAGCTATGTCACCAAGTGCTTCCACAACGTGCACAGAATCTATTTCACGGACTATTTCGACTATGAGTAGTGGTTTTGACGGCGGCGGCTTCGCGGGGCGCCGTTTCGCGAAACTGTCCGCGTACCTGGACTCGCTTGGCGAGCGCTATGGCATACCGGCCTGCGATCTCCTGATATACAAAGATCACGAGCAGGTATACCGACACATGGCGGGATTCGCGGATCTTGCCCGGACGCGGCCCGTTTCGGATAGCGACCTGTATTTTGTCTATTCGGCGACGAAGATCGCCACATGCGTCGCGGCGCTACAACTCGTCGAAAGAGGACTAATGCCGCTGTCCGACCCACTCTGCAAGTATCTGCCGGCATTCGGCGACATGCGCGTGGACGCTTCGTTTGACTGGGGCGACATCGCGGGAAGCCTGCGGAACAGGCGCCCCAAAACGCGGCCCGCAACGGGGCCTATTCTCGTGCGCCATCTGCTGGCCATGACTGCGGGGCTGACCTACAACTATCTGTCCGACGAGATACAGGACGCTGTAGCGGGCGCGGGGGGCGGCGATGGCAACGGCGTCGAGCGCGGCGCATCCACCGCGCGGATCGCGGAGGCGATAGCCCGCGTGCCGCTGGCGTACGAGCCCGGCACGCGCTGGATGTACAGCCTGGCCCACGACGTGCTGGCCGCCGCGATAGAGGCCGCGAGCGGCATGAAATTCTCGGACTATCTGGCCAAGAACATATGGGCGCCGCTTGGAATAGAGAGCGCGAGCTTTGATCCAGGCGGCGCCGCGCATGGCAGGCTCTCGCAACAGTACAGAGCAGTGCCGGCGGTGCCGCGAGGCGACGAGGCGGCGCTCGGCGGCGAGGCGAAGGATGCGGAATCGCGTGGCAGCGGGCCGCGCGGCGGGCTGGAAACGCCCGGCGTCAATATTGTGCCGATCCCGGCGAAGAACCATCTTGTCCTGTCGCCCTGCCACGAAAGCGGCGGCGCAGGGCTGATTTGCACAGCGGGTGACTACGCGCTGTTCGCGGATGCCCTGTGCAATCGCGGGATCGGCAGGACGGGGCGCAGAATTCTAGGCGAGAAAATGACGGACGAGATGCGAATGGACGGGCTCAACGGGATTCAGGCCAAGGATTTTGCCATGTTCAACCGAAAAGGATACAGCTACGGGCTGGGGGTCAGGACGCTCGTTGACGCGGCATTCTCGAAAAGCCCCATAGGCGAGTTTGGGTGGGACGGCGCGGCGGGCGCCTACGCGCTGATGGACGCAGACAACCGCCTTTGCATTTTTTACGCCCAGCACGTGCTGGATTATGGCAAGGTGTACAGCGAGATCCATCCGGCGATCCGCGATCTGGCATACGAGGCGCTCTGGGCATAGCCCGCCGGCGCCGCGCGAGGAGCGGGCAACAACGCCGGAAACGAGCAGTAGCGCACGAAGCGGGCGACGGCGCGGCAAGTGGGCAGAGTGCCCACCCCAGGCGCACTTTTGGTGCGCTGGCGTGGCAGGGGCCTACTGTAGCCTATGGCAGGCACCTTCCCCGTCGCACAACTGGCAACACCGCCCCCAGTCGCGCCCGCGCCGGGGCGCGGCAGATAACGCCCCCGCTTGCCCGCGCCAGCATACGGCATGGGATGGCCGCTCGCGTCGCGCCCGCGCAGCCGCCGCCCCAGCCCACTGCAACCTACGGCAGGCGCCATCCCTTTGGGTTGAACCAGGCGAGCCTCTCGCGAATGTGCTCGGCCAGCTCCTCGCCCGCTTTCTCGTAGACATCCAAGAGGCTCCCGCTCTCGCGCATCAGCCGCCCGTAAACGCCTCGCGCCTTTTCCAGATACTCGGTCGCGACGTTGATTTTCCGTATGCCGTGCCCGATCGACTCCCTCACCTGCTCCGACGGTATGCCGGAGCCACCGTGGAGCACCAGCGGCGCGCTTGTCGCCCTGTCTATCTCGTCCAGCCGCTTTATGTCGAGGCACGGCTCGCACGCGTAGTTGCCGTGGCTGTTGCCGACGGCCACCGCGAGCGCGTCCGCGCCTGTCCTGTCTATGAACTCCGCCGCCGCGGCCGCAGTCGTGTATTTTTCGGGATCCAAAAAATCGTCCCTGTTCGCCCCCGAGCCGACTATGCCCAGCTCCGCCTCCACGTCCGCGCCGAATATTCTCGCGCAGTCCCTCACGCGCTTTGTAATCTCTGCATTTTCCTCGAACGGCAGCGACGAGCCGTCGAACATGACGGACTGGAAGCCGGCCGGTATGCCGGACACCGCGAGTTCAAAAGTCCTGCTGTGATCGAGGTGAACCCCGACGGGCACCGCCGCGGATTCCGCCATGAGATTCAAAAGCCCGCCGATCACGCTGAGCGGGATGAACGAGCCCATGTCGGGATAGAACATGAGAATCACCGGCACGCGCTCCCTCTCAGCCGCCCTGACCACCCATTTTGCCGACTCGTAGTCGTACACGTCGTATGCGGCGACCGCGAACCCGTTGTCGTCCGCGCATTTCAGAATGTCCCTAAACCTTGCCTTTGGCATGTCTGCCATCCTCCTGTCGATTGCGCTGCCGCGCCGCCTATTACTATGACACATTGTATACTGACGAACATTTGAATTTTCCATAAACGCGAGTCAGTAATACTCGTTTCCTCTGTCCGAGCGCAAATTGCGGCCGGAATTTCCAATCGAACACGAGTACAGCCGGTGCGCGCACGCGCGCTGATATCTAAATTTTACATCCAAGGGAGCAAAAAGTCCACCACAACTTGTTTTGCTGCGCCAAAATACAAAAATTTTCGCGAATTTTACTATTCGCGGAAAAAAAATAGTGGTATCCTAAGTACGGTCAAAATTTGATCGGCGCATTTGCGCATTTGCGCATCGGCGCATGGCACATCGGCGGGATAACGGTCGCGCGCCGGATGACGGCCGCGCGCCGGAAAATAACAACGCGAAAGAGGGATTGTACATGTCCGAATTGCTGAGCAACATTAGCGAGCAGCTGCAAAAAGGCAAGGCAGCGATGGTGGAGACCCTTGTCAAGCAAGCCCTGGACGAGGGGATACCGCCAAAGACGATTCTCGACGACGGCCTGCTCGCGGGCATGAGCGTGATCGGCGAGAAATTCAAGACGAACGAGGTGTTCGTGCCGGAAGTGCTCGTCGCGGCCCGCGCGATGAACAAGGGTGCCGCCCTGCTCAAGCCGGCGCTCGCCGCCGAGGGCGTCAAGGCGCGCGGCACGGCCGTGATCGGGACCGTCAAGGGCGATCTGCACGACATCGGGAAGAACCTCGTCAAGATGATGATGGAGGGCAAGGGGATCCAGATGATCGACGTCGGCGTGGACGTGCCGGCCGAGAAGTTTTTCGCCGCGGCCAAGGAGAACAACGCCCAGATCATCTGCTGCTCGGCGCTGCTCACGACCACGATGGGCGAGATAAAGAACGTCGTGGACTACATCAAGGGGTCCGAGCTGGCCGGCAAGGTGAAGATCATGATCGGCGGCGCCCCCGTGACGCAGAGCTTCTGCGATCAGATCGGCGCGGACGCCTACACGCCCGACGCGGCGACCGCGTCCGACGTCGCGCTGGAGTTCTGCACGGGCGGCTGATGCTGAGCCGCGTTGTCAGATACGCCAAGATATTCTCGGCGACGTGCCGCATATCCGTGTCCATAATGGACTACGAGATCCGCGACTTTCTGCCGGAGGCGCGCAGCCTGTTCTGCGAGCGCTGCCAGCTCGAGAGGGACGGGCGGTGCGACTACCGCAACACGCACCTTTACGGCTGCTTTGAGGGCGAGCGCTGGAACGGGCTTTACGTGTACTACTGCCCGCTCGGCATAGGCTTCATATCAGCGATTGTCAGCGCGGGGCGCCGGCCGGCGTATGCCATGATCACGGGGCCGATGGTCATAGGCTCGCTGGCCGACGCAATCGCGGACAGCGCGGGCGTCATGGCGGAGAGCCTGCTGGACATACCGCGCAGGACGGCCGAGGAGGCCACGGCCGTGTCGGAGATGCAGTGGGCGCTGGCGGCGTTCCTGTCGGACAGGGACCCGACTGAGGCCGAGGCCGCGCGGGAGGCCCAGGCGAAGCTCCACAACGCGCTGTACGAGCTTTTGTCCCAGCCAGCGCAGGAGGGCGGCGGGCGCTACCGCTACCCGGTCGAGCTGGAAAAGCAGCTGCGCCGCATGATAGCGTCGGGCGACAGGCAGGGCGCGAAGGAGATCATCAACCAGCTGCTCGGCAGGCTGTATTTCGGCGCGAGCGGCGACCTGCGCCAGATCAAGGAGAACGCCAAGAGCATCGTCGCGCTGTTCGAGCGCGCCGCGATAGACGGCGGCGCGGAGGCGGAGCAGATCTTCGGCGCCGGAGAGAACGCGGCCGGCGCGATAGACGCCTGCGCCTCGCTGGACGAGCTCTCCGCGTTCCTGACGGCGATCTTCTACCGCTTCGTGGGCTACGTGTTCGACTTTGAGAAGATCAAGCACACGGACGTCGTGTACAAGGCCCTGGGCTACGTGCGCCAGCACTACGCGGAAAAGATCACGCTGGACGACCTCGCGGAGCGCGTGTACCTGTCGAGCGGCTATCTGGGCAAGATCCTGAAAAACGAGATCGGCATGTCGTTCACCGACTTTCTCAACTCCACGCGCATAGAAAAGAGCAAGCACCTGCTCGACGACTCCACGCTCTCGCTCGCGGAGATATCGACGCTCACGGGCTTCAGCGACCAGAGCTACTTCACGAAGGTGTTCCAGAAGACATGTGGCCTGTCGCCCGGCGAATACCGCAAGAACAGGCGATAGCGCGGTGACAGGCGATAGCGCGGTGACCGGCGATAGCGCGAAGATGGCGAAGAAACAGAAGATGGCGGCGGGAGGCGGTTGTCAGCGGCTGTCAAATTTTGTCTATCGCAGGAATCCAAAAATTCCCGGCATCAAGCCCGCCGGACACTCGCGCCAGGCACGCGGGGTATATGCAAAAATGCTCGCAGGCGCTATACAGCGCGTTATATACCGGGTCGCCGCAGGCGGGCAGATAGGGATGCTGCACCGTTATGTTGCGCGGCTTGACCCTCTTCGCCTCGCCGCGCTCGTTGCGTTCGCCGCTGTGTTCGTTGCTGCGTTCATTGCGTTCGCCGCGTTCGTTGCGTTCGCCGCGTTTGCCGCATATGTCGCCAACAAGCGCGAGGGCGGCGCTCGGATCGCCCTGGACTTCCGTTATGACGCTTTTTTCGTCCAATGCCGGGCCGCGGCTCAGCGCGAAAGCGTATGCGGATAAATCTCCGCTGACATAGCCCGCGTAGTTTTCGCGCTTGAGGAGGCGCACCCAGTATTCAGGGGTTCTCTCGATGCGCACCGGGAATTTTTCGTGCATATTCATCAGCGCCGGTATATCGGCGGCTTCCATGGGGCGCATGGCGCTCCTGCCCGCGTCAATGTGTTTGGGGTCGAAGGCAAAATCCACCCTGAACCCGCCGAAATCGAAGCCGAAGTTTTTGTATCTATGCCGGGAACCGCCTAAAAAGCCCAGGCTTCTTCCCTGCGCGTCCGCGTCTTTAAGCTGCTCGCTCATAAGGCTCGTCATAACGCCCATGCCGCGAAAACGGCTGTCGCACGCCACCTGCCCTATGCCGTAGGCGCCGATTCTTCTGCCGCCGGCCTCAAGCATAGTGCAGGGATACGCGCCCACGCAGCCGATAACCTCGCCGCCGTCTATCGCTATCATGTGCCTCGCGATCATCTCGTCGCTCGCGTCGTCTATAAACGGCGTCGCCATTGACACGTTTCGCTCAAAAAAGTGGGCTCCGGGGCCGCTGGCGGGATGGCCAAAAGCGGCGTTCAGCATGTCCAAAAGCGCGGAGTATTCGTTTCGCTCGCAACGTTTTATCTTCATAATAATTTAACCTCAAAGAGCCCATCCGCACAGATTCCGTTCAAATAGAGCTTAATAGATTCCGCGCAAATAGATTCCGTTCAAATATATTCCGCTCGTTCCTGATGCGGCTCTTCTTCAAGCATAGGTTAAATTCTTTGCGCTGTCAATCAAAACAGAACATTTCGCGGCGTTTCCCGCTCTCCCGCTTTTTCCCGCTTTTCAGCTTTTCAGGCGGCAGCAGGTGGCAGCAGGTGGCGGCGAAAAGGCGAAAAAATTCCGATTGACATGGACGCGGGCGATAAGATATACTATTCGTTGTTGTCGGGGTGTAGCTCAGTTTGGCTAGAGTGCTTGCTTGGGGTGCAAGAGGTCGCCTGTTCAAGTCAGGTCACTCCGATCAACACCATAGGGGAGTAGCGCAATTGGTAGAGCGTCGGTCTCCAAAACCGTAGGCTGCGGGTTCAAGTCCTGTCTCCCCTGTAAAATCAAAGGGCAAACTTTGATACGATGAAGGCCGCCTGCCATGGGCGGCTTTCATCGCGTCTATGGCGTCTATGGCGCGAAAAGCCTTTGTTTTCGGGCGTTTGTGCTTATATACATTTTTTGGTATAATGAAAATGAAACAGAAGTTCAGCCGAAGGGAGTTGAGCGTATTGGCTGGAAATAAGGCTGAATACATCGTCAACTTGGTTTGGGATGGCGAAGCCGCCGTATGGGTTGCCACCAGCGAAGATATCCCCGGCCTTGTATTGGAATCCGGGTCATTGGACGCCCTTATGGAAAGGGTGCGTTTTGCCATACCTGAATTGTTGGAATTGAACGGCAACGCCGAAAACGATAAGCTGTCCATTTGCTACCGTTCCGAACGCCACGAACAGGTATACGCCTGATGGCCGAATACGAAAAGAAGGTGCGGGACGTTCTTAAAGGCAACGGCTGTTCTTTCGTAAGGCGGGGCAAGGGCGATCACGATATTTGGCACAGCCCCCTCACAAAGCGGCACGTCACGGTGGATTCAAAGATAAAGTCCCGCCACACGGCAAACGAAATAATGAAGCAAAGCGGTATCAGCCATCGCTTTTGAAAAGGCATGCTTTGATACGATGAAGGCCGCCTGCCATGGGCGGCTTTCATCGCGTCCACGGCGGGGATAGACTATAATTTATTGCCATTGCCATTGCCGTCTTTGGCGTGATTATAGCCAGCTTCCAAGATCTGGCGCTCGTCCTCGTCGAGCAATAGCCCGAAACGGTCATACATTTTCAGAAAATCCTCGGCGAGCTTGTCCGTGTCAATCAGCTCGTCCGGCTGGTTCTTTACGATATAGTCAAAATGCTCCAGCCCGCGATAATCCAGCGCGGACCGCAACAGCGCTACAGTCTGGCGAGATAGGCATTCAAAGTAGTTGTTGCAGATAAACGCGAGGTCGTACAGATCGCGAATCTTGTCGCGGTTCGAGTATGCGTATACTTTCAGGACGCACAGCGTTTCTATGTTGTACACCAAGATACCGTTGATTATGGCAGTTTCGGCTTCGTCTATTGCGCGGCGGCGGTATGATGCCTCGATTTTAAGCGGCCTGCCATCATTGCCGCAGTTTACCATGCACCGTTGCACCGTGCCAGTGTCCTTCGCTATGCGGTATTGATAGCCGTTGTCGCGGCAGAAAGCGTCCACGGTGTCCACAAGCGTCCGCTCCACTCCGTCGAGATCTACATCCTCCGAGAATCTGTCCAAACGGTAGCAGAACGCCAAGGCGGTGCCGCCTTTCAGCACATAGCCGCCGCCCTTCTCGTTCAGATATCTCAGAAACGCCGCCATGACTTTGCCGTGCCGTTCCCGCCAGCCGTTCACAGCCGCGCCCGTTTTTTGTAGTCCAGCCATTTGACGAAATATTCCCTTCCCATAAAGCTGTCGATTTCGACCCAGTTCGGCAAGCCTTTCATAAGCGAAACCTTGTCGAACACTTCCTCGGTGTAGTCGCTGTTGCAGATAAAGTCGCGGTTCATTCCCTGCGCCGCCGAGTAATTCCCCGCTTCAAGCAAGTCCAGCAGGGCCCGGATGTGGTTGGCGGCGGCGTAAGTCCCGCTGTGCCCCGGTATTTTTTTGCCGCATTCGATGCCATAGTCGCCGAACATGCTGTGATCGCTGTCCTTGCAGGCAATGTCCTGCCAGCGGAGCGCCGATGCGTGCCAGTCGCCGCAGGTCAGCAGCGAGCACGGCAAATTCAGCGCGTGAACGCCTGTGATATATTGCATTGCCAGCCCTCCCCGCATAGCGAACTGAATTGATCGTTGCCAATATAGCGAACTGGATTAGCCATTGCCAGTATAGCGCATTTCGAGCCGATTATCAAGCGAAATTTTGCCGAAAGCCTTGATAACACAGCGTTTCGCGCCCGTGTCCGCTCTGGCGCGTGGCGGCGGCGCAGGCGCGCTTGCCGGGCGCAGGGGCGGGGCGCGGGAGGCAGGCGCGCGCTTTTGCAGCCGTTTGCGCACGAAATGCGTGTTTGCCCGCGCCCAAAAAGGGTAAAACAATAATCGTGCAAATTGTGCCGGCCGGGCAGCGCGGCAAGCGGCTGGCTGGCAACTGCGCGGGCGGCTGGACAACAGTCGCACAGCGGATCGACGGTTGCGCGGCAAGCGGCCGCCGGGCCGACAGCTATACCGCAGGCAGGCTGGCAACTGCGCGGGCTGGCTGGCCGACAGCTGTATGTCCAGCGGGGCCGGCAGTTGTGCGGCAGGCGGCTGCAGGGCCGGCTGCCGCTTGTCCGGCGGTGCTTCGCGGCAACAGGCGAGGACGCGCGTGCCGCGCTGGCCGCGCAACCACTAAAGGAGGGCAGGGCGCTGAAACCCAACCGTCCGCTGACCGCTTATTTCGCGAGGCGATGCCTGCTGCTGGCCATCATACTGTCCATCGTGCTCTGGCAGGACGCTTTCGCCGTTCTCGGCATGGCGGCGGGGAGCGCGGCGGCAGTCGGCAAGATAAAGCTTTGGGAGTCGCGGCCTTCCGCGCTTGCGGGCGCGGCGGCGCCGCTCATCTCGTTCGCGGCGCTGCTTGCCGCGATGCTAGTTGGGACCCGCGTTTTTGCGGGATGCGCGGCGGGCCTGCTGTCGGTGCCGCTGATTATATGCGCGAGTGCGCTAGTACCTAACTAAACACAGGCGCATAACCGCAATGAATAGCAAGAAGCCAGCGCCTGCAAGTCGCTAACGCCAGCCGCGCGGACGGGCACAGGCGCAGGCGCGGGCGGCGCGCCTGCGAGGAACGGGGAAACCGCGCTTTCCGTTTCGGCTTGGTTGGCGGGGGTTGCGGGCGCAGCCCGCTTTGGGGGATCGGAACATTATTCATGGAACAGGCTATTGAAACCGAATCGTATGTTTATTTGACTGTCAACGGCCAGAAAATCCCGTTTATAACCGACACTGTCGTGTGCATGTGGGTGGTGATGGCGATTATCGCCGTCCTCGCGCTGGTCGTGGCCAGAACCCTCAAAACGCTGCCGGACAGGAAGCAGTCGGTCGCGGAGATAATCGTGTCGTTCGCCAGGAGCTTCGCGAACGCGCAGGTCGGCAGCCATGGCGGCGCCTACGCGGCGTATCTCGGCACCGTGCTGATATTTCTGGCGGTCGCCAACACGGTGGCCATTTTCAACGTCATCCCGTCCGGCGAAACGCTGGGCGCCATATTCGGCAATCCGGCGCTGCGCGAGTTTTCGTTCGCGCTGCACCCGCCGACGAAAAACCTGAACGTGACGCTGTGCCTCGCCCTTGTCAGCATAGCCGTCGTCATATGCGCGGAATTTCGCTTCAAGGGCGTGAAGGGCTGGGTTGAGAGCTTCTACAAGCCGACGCCCATCTCGGCGTTCATCAAGCTGCTGGACTACGTGGTCAGGCCGCTGTCGCTGTGCCTGCGGCTGTTCGGCAACATGCTGGGCGGGCTTATCGTGATGCAGCTGTTGTACCAGGCCATGCCCGTCGGGGCGCCGGCCGTGTTTGGGATATATTTCGATTTGTTTGACGGGGGATTGCAGGCATACGTGTTTGTGTTTCTGACCGCGCTCTACATAGGCGAGGCGGCTGAGGCGGTCGAATCGGCCGAGCCGGCCGAACCGGTCGAAGCGGCTGGCGGCTGACGGATAGTATGCAATACGCGCAACGCATGTAATACATGCAATGCGTATATATACATAATGCGCAATACAATATAATGCATATATGCAGTTAATTATGCAGTCAATGAGGAAAGAAGGGGAGCATATGGACGGGTTACTGGGCATTGCGGCGGGGATAGCCGTGTTTACGGGCGTGGGTGCCGGCATCGGCATAGGCATAGCGACGGGGAAGGCCGCGGAGGGCATATCGCGCCAGCCGGAGGCGTCCGGGAAGATCATGTCGCAGACGATACTGGGCGCGGCGCTCGCCGAGGCCACGGCGATTTACGGCTTCGTCATCGCGCTGATCATCCTGTTTGTCAAGTCGGCGTAGGGAACGAGAGGATCAGAGGATGGCGCATGAATGCGTGGAGATGGCGTCGGGGGGTGCGCGGGACGCGGTCGGGGCGCACGGTTTTTACGCCGCGAAGCTGGCTTGTATCGCGAAGCCGGCTTGTGCCGCAGGAACGGCCCGCGTTGCAAGAGCAACCTGCGCCGAAATGCTGTACATGCCTAAAATGCGGCCCATGCCGCAAATCGGCCTGCGCCGCGAGGTTGGGAGCTTATGCTGAGTATTGATCTTTCATTTGTGTGGGTTGCCGTCAACCTTCTCATACTGTATATCTTTCTTCGCAAATTCCTGTTCGGGCGCGTCGGGGACTTTATCGACAGGCGCGCGGCCGCGATAAAAGCGGACATCGACTCAGGGAAGGCCATGATGGCGGAGGGCGAGGCGTACAGGCGGCAGCAGCAGGACATGCTGGGCGCGGCGAGGGCCGAGAGCGCGGCCCTGCTGGACGAGGCCAGGGGCAGCGCCCAGCGGGAGCGCGACGCCATCGTGTCGGACGCGCAGCGGCAGGCGTCGGCCATCCTTGAACGGGCCAGGGCCGAGGCCGCGCGCGAGCAGGAGCGGGCATACGGCGAAATAAAGGCGCAGGCGGCGGCCTTGGCCATACTGGCCGCTTCCAAGGTCATTGAGGCGAATATGGACACTGCGCAAAACAAAATACTCGTGGAGCGGTTCGTAAATGAGCGCCCATGACGGCGGGCGGCGCACCAGGGCCAGCGAGCGATACGCGCGGGCGCTGCTGTCGCTCGCGAACACGGAGCGGGAGGCCGACGCGGCAGGGGACGCGCTCGCCCTCTTTGCGCGGCTGATGAGGGACGACGCCGAGCTGCGCGAGTTCATGCTGAACCCGCTTGTCGCCGCGAGCATCCGAAAGGATGTGGCAAGGCGCGTCATAAACGGCTGCGGCGGCGC
>JAISFK010000068.1 GCA_031263625.1 Clostridiales bacterium | reverse complement strand
CCTATTCGGCCAGCGTTTCGGGCTCGGCGTATTCCGCGCCGAACGTGTCCACCCTGATAGACTTAATCTTCTGATCCTTCAGCGGCTTGTCGCTGGCGTCGGTCTGCGCGGAGACGATCTCGTCGGCCACGTCCATCCCGCTGACGACCTCGCCAAAGGCCGCGTAGTCGCTGTCCAGGTACGGGCTGTCCGCGACCATGATGAAGAACTGGCTGCCCGCGGTGTCGTAGGCCGCGGGGGGATTGGCCTGATTGCCCTGCCGCGCCATGGATATGACGCCCCGGACGTGCTTCAGGTCGTTGTCCGTGTAGCCGTTGTTCGCGAACTCGCCCTTGATCCTGTAGCCGGGGCCGCCCCTGCCCGTGCCGTCGGGATCGCCGCCCTGAATCATGAAGCCGGGGATGACGCGGTGGAATATGACGCCGTCATAGAACCCCGAATTTGCCAGCGCGATGAAATTGCTCACCGTGTTGGGCGCTATGTCCGGATACAGCTCGATCTCGATCTTCCCGCCGCCGTCCATCTCGACGAGCGCCAGCGGGTTTTTCTGCCCGGCTTCGCCCGGGGTCCCGCTTTCGTCCGAGGCCCCGCCCGCAACTCCGCCCGCAGCCCCGCCGGGGGCTATGGCGCTGCAGCCCGTCAGCACGGCGAGCGCTATGTACAGCGCCGCTATCAAACTATTCATGAGCAGCCGGTGTCCTTTCCGCTTCATATTCACATTCGTATTCATATTCACATTCATATTCGTACTTACCCCCTGTGCGCTACTTGCCTGCGCCCCTGTTCAAGTCCGACTCGCGGATCTGCCCGCGCCTGATCTTCCCGCTGATCGTCTTTGGCAGCTCGTCCACAAATTCCACTATCCTGGGGTACTTGTACGGCGCGGTCACTTTCTTGACGTGCTCCTGGAGCTCGGCGGCCAGCTCGTCGGACGGGACGCGGCCCTTGGCGAGCACGACCGTCGCCTTGACGATCTGCCCCCGGTCCGGGTGCGGCACGGCCGTCACGGCGCACTCCAGCACGGCGGGGTGCGTCAGTATGGCGCTCTCCACCTCGAACGGACCGATGCGGTATCCGGAGCTCTTTATGACGTCGTCCGTCCTGCCGTCGAACCAGATGTGGCCGTCCTCGTCCGCCCACGCCATGTCGCCCGTGTGGTACACGCCGTCGCGAATCGCCGCCGCCGTCAGCTCGGGGTCGCGGTAGTAGCCGCTGAACAGCCCGGAATTGCCGCCGGGCCGGAGCTTTATCGTTATCTCGCCCTTGACGCCCGGATCGCACACGGCGCCGCGCTCGTCCACGATCTCTATGTCATACAGCGGCGACGGCTTGCCCATCGAGGCGGGCTTTGGCTCCGTCCAGATATAGTTGGCGATCTGCAGCACGGTTTCCGTCTGCCCGAAGCCCTCGTGCAGCTTGATGCCCGTCGCCTTCAGGAACTGGTAGTACACCTCCGGGTTGAGCGGCTCGCCCGCGATCGTGCAGTAGCGCAGCTTTCTGAACTTGTACTTCGTCAGGTCTTCCTTGATGAGGAAGCGGTACATCGTCGGCGGCGCGCAGAACGTGGCGACGTCGTATTTCTCTATCAGCTCTAGGATCTTCGACGGCACGAACTTTTCCATGTCGTATGCGAACACGACCGCCCCGCACAGCCACTGGCCGTACAGCTTGCCCCACACGAACTTGCCCCAGCCGGAGTCGGACAGCGTGAGGTGCGGCTCGCCCTCGCCGACGTTCTGCCAGTACTTGGCCGTCAGCATGTGCGCGAGCGAGTACTCGTAGTTGTGCTGCACCATCTTGGGCATGCCCGTCGTGCCGGACGTGAAGTACATGAGCATGGGATCGCTCAGGCCGGCGGCCGCGGCCCCTTCCGGCCGCGCGAACGTGTCGGGCATGTCCCTCACGCCGTCCTCGTAGTTCAGCCAGCCGGGGCGGCTCTTGCCGAGCATGACCTTGCGCTCGAGGCTCCTGGAGTTCCCGTGCGCCTTGTCCACGCTGTCCGCGACCAGATCGTCGCCCACGGATATGATCATCTTTATGTCGGCCGCGTTGTTGCGGTATTCGATGTCCTTCGCGGTCAGCAGGTGCGTCGCGGGTATCGTGATCGCGCCCAGCTTGTGCAGGGCCATCATGATTGGCCAGTATTCGTGGCGGCGCTTGAGTATGAGCATGACGTAGTCGCCCTTTTTTATGCCGAGCCCGGCCAGGAAGTTCGCCGCCCTGTTGCTGGCGCTCTTTATGTCCGCGAACGTGAAGCGGCGCTCCTCGCCGCTGTCGTTGACCCAGATCAGCGCCAGCTTGCCCGGCTGCTCGTCCGCGTATGCGTCCACGACGTCAAACGCGAAGTTGTAGCTCTGCGGCGCGACTATTTTCAGGTTTTTCGCGAAATCCTCGTAGGAGTCAAATTCCGCGCGTTCCAGATATTTTCTATACATGAATGAGATACGCTCCTCTACATAATGATGGCTATGAATTTCGCGGGCTCGCTGCCCACGGCCTTCATGCCGTGCGGCGAGGACGAGTCGAAGTACAGGGAGTCCCCCTCGCTCAGGACAAGCTCCCTGCCGTTAATAATTATCTTGAGCGTTCCCTCAATCACGTAGTTGAACTCCTGGCCGGGGTGCGCGTTCAGGTGGAACGGGACGTCCTCGCCCTCCGGCGCGACGGTGACGATGAACGGCTCGGCCTTTTTGCGCGCGAAGTTGTGCGCGAGGCTCTGGTATTTGTACTTGGACACCCGCTCCACGTCGGCGCCGGCACCCTTGCGGACGTAGCACCACGTGCTCAGCGTGGGCGCCTCGCCCGTGAGTATCTCCGTCAGCTCGACGTTGTTCTTCAGCGAGATCTCGTACATGATGCTGACGGGGATCTCCAGCTCGCCGCTCTCGTATTTCGCGTACAGCTCGCTGGCGACGCCCACCTCTCTTGCCGCCACGTCAAGGCTTTTTCCCGCAATCTCCCGCAGATCGCGTATCCTGGCGGCGATGTTTCTAATCTGCTCAAGCATTTTGGCTCCCCCTTGTTCGCATTTCTTTAAATGATATATCAGCGCGGCGATATCGGCAACAATGTCGGCGGCGCGGCGATATAGCAGCGATTTGAAAAAGTATAGCCGTTATGGTAACATAATGTCAATCTTTTTTTTGAATATTTTTTCGGAGGGACGGCATGGCTGACGCTGTGAGGCGGTTGTACGTTGAGAAGAAGGGCGGCTTTGACGTCGAGGCCGGCGCGATGCTCGCGGAGCTGAGGGACATCATACGGATCCGGGGCCTGAGAAAGCTCCGGCTGCTGAACAGGTACGACGTGCAGGGGCTGGACGGCGAGGACTTCGGCAAGGCCGTGAGGACCATCTTCTCCGAGCCGCCGATAGACCGCGTATTCCACGAGACGGCGGAGTTTGGCGGCTCGGAGCGCCAGATTGCCATCGAGTGCCTGCCGGGGCAGTACGACCAGCGCGCGGATTCCGCGGCCCAGTGCGCCGAGGTCATGACGGGGGGCAAAAGGCCGCTCGTCCGCACGGCGCGGATCGTGTCGCTGGAGGGGGACATCCCGCCCGGCGACATCGAAAAGGCCAGGCGCTACCTGATAAACCCCATCGAGGCGAGGGAGGCGTCGCTCGGCAAGCCTGAAACGCTGGAGGCCGAGTTCCCGCTGCCGCCGGACGTCGAAACCGTGGCCGGGTTCGCCGGCATGGGCGACGAGGCCCTCGCGGCGCTCCACGCGCGCATGAAGTACGCGATGGCGCAAGAGGACCTCAGATTCTGCCGCGACTACTTCCGCGACGCGGAGCGGCGGGATCCGAGCGCGACCGAGCTGAAGCTCATCGACACGTACTGGTCCGACCATTGCAGGCACTCGACGTTTCTCACTGAGATAGGCCATGCCGGATTCGAGCCGGGCTGCGACTCGGACGCAATAGAGGGCGCGTACAGGGAGTACCTGGCCGTGAAGGCGGAGCTGGGCGCGGGCGGGGGCGGCAAGGCGGGCGGCGGCTCCGGCGGAGCGGCGGGCGAAGCGAAAAGTGGCGGGGGCGGTAGCTCCGGCGGAGCGGAAATGGGCGGGGGCGCCGACACGGGCGGCCAAACGGGGGGCGGCGCTGGCGGCTCCGGCGAAAGCGGCGAGGGCGGCGCGGCGGCCGCGTGCCTCATGGACATCGCCACGCTGGCGGCGAAGAAGCTGCGGCGCGACGGGCGGCTTCCGGCGCTCGACGCCTCCGACGAGAACAACGCGTGCAGCATAGAGGTGGACGCGGACGTCGCGGGCGAAAAGCAGCGGTGGCTCGTGATGTTCAAAAACGAAACGCACAACCACCCGACGGAGATCGAGCCGTTCGGCGGCGCCGCGACGTGCCTCGGCGGCGCCATACGCGACCCGCTGTCCGGAAGGGCCTACGTATACCAGGCCATGCGCCTCACCGGCAGCGGCGACCCGCGCGAGCCTGTCGAGAACACGCTCCCCGGCAAGTTGCCGCAGCGCAAGATAACGACCTCTGCGGCGGCGGGGTACAGCTCGTATGGCAACCAGATAGGCATACCGACGGGCTACGTGCGCGAGGTGTACCACCCCGGCTACGTCGCCAAGCGCATGGAAATAGGCGCCGTCATCGGCGCGGCGCCGAAAAGCCACGTGCGGCGCGGCTCGCCCAAGCCGGGGGACGCCATAGTGCTGCTGGGCGGCAGGACGGGCAGGGACGGAATAGGCGGCGCCACCGGCTCGTCGAAGGAGCACACGGGCGCGTCCTTGCTCGAGTGCGGCTCGGAGGTGCAGAAGGGCAACCCGCCCGCCGAGCGCAAGCTGCTCCGCTTTTTCCGGAACCCGGAGGCGGCGTCCATGATAATACGCTGCAACGATTTTGGCGCGGGCGGCGTGGCCGTGGCGATAGGCGAGCTGGCCGACGGGCTTTTGATCGACCTGGACGCCGTGCCGAAGAAATACGAGGGCCTGGACGGGACGGAGCTCGCGGTGTCCGAGTCGCAGGAGAGGATGGCCGTGGCCGTGGCAGGCGCGGACGCCGCGCGGTTCATAGAGCTCGCGGGGGAGGAAAATCTCGAGGCGACCGTCGTCGCCGAGGTCAACGATTCGGGGCGCGTGCGCATGACGTGGCGGGGCGCGACGATCGTGGACATCGCGCGCGCCTTTCTCGACACGAACGGCGTCCGGCAGAGGACGGACGTGTTTGTCGCGGCGCCGGACGCGGGGGCGCTGGCGGAGCTTTTGCGCGGGGCGCCGCGCGGGCGCGGGATGGAAACCATGGATCTGGCCGGGCGGTGGCTCGCCGCCCTGTCCGACCTGAACGTGTGCAGCCAGATTGGGCTGGCCTCCCGCTTCGACTCCACGGTCGGCGCGAACACCGTCCTGATGCCGTTTGGCGGCAGCCGCCAGCTCACGCCAGTCGAGGGCATGGCGGCGAAGCTGCCCGTGCCGGGCGGCGACACCTCCACGGCGACGCTGATGGCGTGCGGCTACGATCCGAGCCTGTCCGAGGCCAGCCCGTTTCACGGCGCGGTCTGCGCGGTGCTGGAATCGCTGGCGAAGATCGCCGCGCTGGGCGGCGACGCCGGCGGCGCGCACCTGACGCTGCAGGAGTACTTCCCCAAGCCGGGCAAGAGCCCCAGGCGGTGGGGGCTGCCGTTTTCTGCCGTGCTGGGCGCCTTTTACGCGCAGATGCGGCTGTCCGTCGCCGCGATCGGCGGCAAGGACAGCATGTCCGGCTCGTTCAACGAGCTTGACGTGCCGCCGGCCCTCGTGTCGTTCGCCGTGGCGGTTGCGGACGCGGGGCGCGTGATATCGCCGGAGTTCAAGCGGGCGGGCAGCGCCGTAGCGTTGCTGAGCCTGTGGGGCGGCGGCGCGGGCGCGGCGGGCGCAAGCGGCGCGGGTTGCGCGGGCGTTGCTGGCGCAATCGGCAAAGGCGGTGCAAGCGGCGCAGGCGCCGAGAGCGGGGGCGCAGCGGGCGCGAAAGCCGGAGGCGCTGACGGCTGCGCCTGCGAGCGCGCGGGTGGCGAAGGGGGCGGCAGCGCGGGCAGCGAAGGGGGCGGCGGCGCGGATGCAGGCGCCGAAAGCGGCGGTGGCACAAGCGGCGATGGCGCAAGCGGTGTGGGTTGCGCGGGCGCTGCTGGCGCAATCGGCAAAGGCAGCACAAGCGACGCGGATGCAGGCGCCGAAAGCGGCGGCTTCCTGCCGGATCTGGCCGGATACATGGCCGCGTACCGCGAGCTGTGCGGCGCCATCGGCGACGGCAAGGTGATCTCCGCGTACCCCGTGCGGGCGGGCGGCGTGGCCGCTGCGGTCAGCCTCATGTGCTTCGGCAACGGGATAGGCTTTGAATTTGACGCCGGCTTCGACAGGCAGCGGCTGTTCGCCCGCGACTACGGCGCCATCGTCCTGGAGCTGGCGGGCGGCGCGGGCGCGAACGCGGATGAGATCCTGCCGGGCGCGGGGCTGATCCGCGTCGGGAGGACGGCGGAGGCGCCGCGCATCGTTTTCGGCCCGCACATGGACATGCCGCTGGACGAGGCCGTCGCGGCGTGGTCGGCGCCCCTGGGCGACATATTCCCGGAGCGCTCGCGCGGCGCCGGCGAATCCGGCGAACCCGGCGTTCAATCCGGTGAATCCGGTGAACCCGGCG
>JAISFK010000034.1 GCA_031263625.1 Clostridiales bacterium | reverse complement strand
GCCGGCCACGTTCACGACGGCCAGCCCGCCGCTCAGCCTCAGCACGGTTTCCAGCGAGTCCGTCAGCCGCTTCTGCATCCCGTCGCGGATCACGAGCCTGTCCACGACGATCTCTATGCTGTGCTTCTTCTTCTTGTCCAGGGCGATCTCGTCGCCGATGTCGTATGTCTCGCCGTCCACGCGCAGCCGTGCGAAGCCGCCCTTGCGGGCCTCCTCGATCAGCTTGCCGTACTCGCCCTTGCGCCCGCGCACGACGGGGGCGAGCAGCTGTATGCGCTTCTGGTCGCCGATCCCCATGATGGCGTCCACCATCTGGTCAACCGTCTGCTGCGCGATCTCCTTCCCGCACACGGGGCAGTGCGGCGTGCCGACGCGCGCGAACAGCAGGCGCAGGTAGTCGTATATCTCCGTGACCGTGCCGACCGTCGAGCGCGGGTTCCTGCTCGTCGTCTTCTGGTCGATGGATATGGCCGGCGACAGCCCCTCGATGTAGTCCACGTCGGGCTTCTCCATCTGGCCGAGGAACATGCGCGCGTATGACGACAGCGACTCGACGTAGCGGCGTTGCCCCTCCGCGTAGATCGTGTCGAACGCCAGCGAGGACTTGCCGGAGCCGCTCAGCCCCGTCACCACGACCAGTTTGTTGCGCGGGATGTCCACGTCTATGTTTTTGAGGTTGTGCTCCCTCGCGCCTTTTATGCTGATGGTATCTATTGACATTGCTGTGCGGTTCCCCCAAATAGTGATGATGGAATACTAACTATGCAGCCTCAAACAGCACCTTCTTCAGCTGAGCAATCCTGTCCTGCAAGCCTGCTGGCTATGTCACCTCGAGCAGCACCTTTTTCAGCTGGGCGATCCTGTCCCGCAGGCCCGCCGCTTTCTCAAACTCCAGATTCTTGGCGGCCGCCTTCATTTCCTCCGTGAGCTTGTCTATCATGCGCATGAGGCCCTCCGCGCCGACGTCGCCGACGCCCCCGGCCTTGCCAATGTCAAACGCGCCGCCCGCGATGCCGTATCCCTTGGGCTTTTCGGCGACGATGGTCGTGACCTCCAGCGAGTCGCGTATCCCCTTTTGGATGCTCCTGGGCTGTATGCCGCGCTCCAGATTGTGCGCCGCCTGGATGGCGCGCCGCCTGTTCGTCTCGCTGATGGCGCTCTGCATGGACTTTGTTATCGCGTCGGCGTACATGATGACCTTCCCGTTCTCGTTCCGGGCCGCCCTGCCTATCGTCTGGATCAGCGACGTCTCGTGCCGCAGGAAGCCCTCCCTGTCCGCGTCCAGTATCGCGACGAGCGACACCTCCGGGATGTCCAGCCCCTCGCGCAGCAGGTTTATGCCGACGAGCACGTCGAACGCGCCCAGCCGCAGCTCGCGCACTATCTCCGTGCGCTCCAGCGTCGCGATGTCCGAGTGGAGGTATTTGACCTTTATGTCCATCTTCAGGAAATAGTCCGTGAGGTTTTCGGCCATGCGCTTCGTCAGCGTCGTCACGAGCACGCGCTCGCCGCGCTCCGCCCTGTCGCGGATCTCGCCGATCAGGTCGTCGATCTGCCCCGTGACGGGCCGCACGTCTATCTCCGGGTCCAAGAGCCCCGTGGGGCGGATGATCTGCTCGACAATCTGGCTGGAGCGCAGCTTCTCGTATGGCGCGGGCGTCGCGCTGACGTAGACGCACTGGCGCGCGCGCTCCTCGAACTCGTCGAATTTCAGCGGCCTGTTGTCGAACGCGGACGGCAGCCTGAACCCGTAGTCCACGAGCGCCTCCTTGCGCGAGCGGTCGCCCTTGTACATGGCGCCTATCTGCGGGATGCTGACGTGGGACTCGTCTATTATGATGAGGAAGTCGTCCGGGAAGTAGTCCATCAGCGTGTACGGCGCGCTGCCCGGCGCCCTGCCGCTGATGTGGCGCGAGTAGTTCTCAATGCCTTGGCAGAAGCCGATCTCGCGCAGCATTTCGAGGTCGTAGCGCGTGCGCTGCTCAAGCCTGAACGCCTCCACGATCTTCTCGCTCCCCTTCAGATCCGCAAGCCGCTCCTCCAGCTCCTCCTCTATCGTGGAGATGGCCCTCTGCATCTTGTCGCGCGTCGTCGTGTAGTGCGAGGCCGGGAACACGGCGAAATGCGACAGGCTGTTCTTTGTCTCGCCCGTCAGGGCGTCCACTTCCGTTATGCGCTCTATCTCGTCGCCGAAAAATTCCACGCGCGCGCACAGATCGCTGGAATTGGGCGGGAATATGTCCAGAATGTCGCCGCGAACGCGGAAGCGCCCGCGCTTGAACTCGATCTCGTTGCGCTCGTACTGCAGCTCGACGAGCCGCGCTATCACCTCGTCGCGGTCGCGCACCATGCCGGGGCGCAGCGATATCATCAGGTCGGTGTAGTCCTCCGGGTCGCCCAGGCCGTATATGCAGGACACGCTCGCCACGATGATGACGTCGCGGCGCTCGAACAGCGCGGCCGTCGCCGAGTGGCGCAGCTTGTCGATCTCCTCGTTGATGGACGAGTCTTTCTCAATGTACGTGTCCGTTCTCGGAATGTACGCCTCCGGCTGGTAATAGTCGTAATACGAGACGAAAAACTCGACGGCGTTGTCCGGGAAGAACTCCTTGAACTCGCCGCAGAGCTGCGCGGCGAGCACCTTGTTGTGCGAGATCACGAGCGTGGGCTTCTGGACGCGCTCGATGACGTTGGCCATCGTGAACGTCTTGCCCGATCCGGTGACGCCCAGCAGCGTCTGGTGCGGGTAGCCCTTCATTATGCCGTCGGCGAGCCTTTCGACGGCCTCCGGCTGATCGCCCTGCAACTTGAAATCCGAAACAATCCTAAACTCAGCCATCCCGCGCTCCCCGCCTGCCGTGCGGCCGCCTGCGCGACAGCAAGCCTGCCGTGCAACCGCCCGTCGCTTGCCATTGCTTGCCCGTGCGGCTGGCGAACAAGCCAACCGCTCCACGCCTGCCATGCAGCCGCCTGCCCGTCGCCCACTGCGCAACTGCCGCCCGATACTCTCCGCGCGCTTCCGATTGGCGCGGCAGCAAGACCAACGAATCGTATTATACCGAACATAAGTTTGCTTGTCAATAACAAGACGCACATTTTCAAAACATGCGGAGAGCGCGCGAAGACCCACACGGACACCCCACGGATACCATGCGGATAGCCATGCGAGGAACTTGCGGCGCGCTTGCGGCGAGCCCTGTTTACTTGTAAACCTTGCTCCTGTGTTCGATATTGAACGCCAGCACAACAAGCCTGGCGTCTTGGATATCGCAAAGAACCCGGTAGTCGCCGATGCGATAGCGCCATTCCCCCGAACGATCCGCCGTAAGCCCCTTGCCATGGGCCCTTGGATTTTCGCACCCGTCGATGTTCTTGTCCATCCACGAAAGGACGATTGCGCGTTGCGGCGCGTCGAGTCTGCGAAGTTGTTTTCGCGCTTTATCCGAATATTGCAGTCGCCAATTCATCGAAGGCCAAACTCCCGCATAATTTCATCGTTGCTATAAGTTATCGGATTCCTGTCAAATTCTGCCTTTGCCGCTTTCCAGTCGCGCAGATCTGTCGCGTCTTCTATAACATCGAGCGCGGCGCCAATCATAAACTCAGCCATCGACTTGCCATGTATTGCGGCATACTCGGATATAAGCGTCTTTTGGCTTTCATCAAGCCGCATTGTGAATGTCGTTGACATAGCAACCCCTCCTGTATTTACATTGTAACACGCCCTTTGGCGCAGCGTCAATCATA
>JAISFK010000235.1 GCA_031263625.1 Clostridiales bacterium | reverse complement strand
GCGTGCCGAACACGTTGCCCGCGCGCACGGCGCCCGGCACGCGCGCGCCGTAGTCCGACCATGCGACGAGCGAGTCGCCGCAGCCCTTCGCGTAGTACGAGTGGACGTAATACACGTAGTCCCCCTCCTTGGAATATTTCAGCAGGGGGTCGCCCCGGCGCTCGAAAACCAGGCTGTTCCAGCCGATTTGCGGCACCTTCAGGCTTTTGGGGATGTCGTCGGCGAGCGGGCGCACCTCGCCCTTCAAAAAGCTCAGGCCCCTGTGCTCGCCGAACTCGAAGCTGCGCTCGAACAGCAGCTGCATCCCGACGCATATGCCCAGCAGCGGCTTGCCGGCCGCGACCTCCCGCGCCAGCACCGGCTCCAGCCCGCACGCGCGGAACTTGCCGACGGCGTCGCCGAACGCGCCGACGCCCGGCAGGATGATCTTGCCGGCCGAGCGGATGGCGCCCGCGTCGCGCGTCACCTCGCACTCGATGGACATGTGGCGGAGCGAGCCCACCAGCGAAAAAAGGTTGCCCACGCCATAGTCGATGATCGCAATCATAAAGCCAACCTCCGGATATACTGACGTCTACAGCAGCAGCCCTTTCGTGGAGGGCAGCTCGCCCGCCGCGCCCGCGCCGCCGGCCCCCGCCGACACCGCCTGCCGCATGGCGCGCGCGAGCCCCTTGAACATCGCCTCGATGATGTGGTGCGCGTTCGAGCCCGACAGCTGCCGGATGTGCAGCGTCAGCGGGAGCGCGCGGGAAAACGCCAGCATGAACTCGCGCGCCAGCTCGGTGTCAAAATCCCCCACCTTGGGCGCGGCAATGCTCACGCTGTATTCCAGCCAGGCGCGCCCGCTGATGTCCAGCGCGACGAGCAGCAGCGCCTCGTCCATGGGCAGCATGGCGCTGCCGTAGCGCGCTATGCCGCGCCCTTCGCCAAGCGCCTCCCGAAAAGCCTGCCCCAGCACGATTCCGACGTCCTCCGCCAGATGGTGGAAGTCCACGCGCACGTCGCCCTCCGCGCTGACCGCGAGGCCAAAATTGCCGTGCTTCGCGAACAGCTCGAGCATGTGGTCCAGAAAGCCGCACCCGGTGCTGACGGCCGACTTTCCGGGGCCGTCCAGATCGAGCGATATCGTCACGTCCGTCTCGCCGGTCTTGCGGGAAACCTCGGCAACCCTCATAGCAAAAACCGTTCCTTTTCAAATTTATTCAAGAGCGACGATCTCGGCTTTATTCAAGCGCGATGCTCTCGTCCGTTTCAAGCTTATTCAAGAGCGATGCTCTCGCCCGCAGCGGCGCTCCCGCCTGCGGCGATGATCTCGTCCGTGGCGTCCAGCAGCGCCTGCATCTGCTCCGCCGTGCCGACCGTTATGCGGACATGGCCCGAAATCCGCTCGTCCGCGAAATGCCGCACGAGCACGCCCTTTTCCTTCAGGCGCGCGTAGTATTCGCCGCCGCCCATGAAGCCGGGCCGCGCGAACAGGAAGTTGGCCAGGCTGCGCGTCAGCTCGAAGCCGCGCCTTTGCAGGGCGTCGGACGCGAACCGCCGCGTTTTCGCTATGCTGCCGACGCACTGGCGAAAATACGCCTCGTCCCTGACGGACGCCTCGGCGGCCAGCAGCGACAGCGCGTTCACGTTGTACGGGTTGAACGAGAACCTCATCCGGTTGAGGTCGGCAATGAGCGGCTCGGAGGCCACGGCGTATCCGAGCCTCGCGCCGGCGAGGTTGCGCGACTTGCTCATCGTGCGCATGACGATGAGGTTGCCGTGCTCGGCAATAAGCGGCAGCGCGCTCTCGGCGCCAAATTCGGCGTATGCCTCGTCGATCACGACGACGTTGCGCGGATTGGCGCGCAGAATGGCCTCGATCGCCGAGATCGGCAGCGCGAGCCCCGTGGGCGCGTTCGGGTTGGCCAGGACAAGCGTGCCGCCGGCCGGGCAGAGCTTGTCCACATCGACGCCAAAATCGCTCTCCAGCGGCACGACGCGCGACGGCGCGCCGAGCGCGCGGGCGAACACCTTGTAGAAGCCGTATGCTATGTCGTGGTACACGGCCGGCGCGCCCGCGTCGCAAAATGCCTGAAAGCAGAACGCCAGAAGCTCGTCGGAGCCGTTGCCGAGGATCACGTTCTCCGGCCGGACGCCGAGGCTGGCCGCTATCGCCGCGCGCGCGCTCCGGGCCTTGGGGTCGGGGTACAGGTTGAGCCGCTCGGCGGCGGCGCGGCCCAACGCGTCGATCACGCCGGGCGCCGGCGGGTACGGGCTCTCGTTCGTGTTGAGCTTGACATACTCCCGGCCCTGCGGCTGCTCGCCGGGGGCATATGGCTTCATGCCGTCGAAACGGCGCGACAGAAATTCGGACATGCGGCGCCGCCTATTCCCTGTAAACGCCGCCGGATGTCCAGCTGGCGTGCTCGACTATGTTGATCGACATGCGATCCTGCCTCACGCCAAGCCGCTCCTCCAGCAGCCGGCTGATCTGCTCCGCGAAAGCCCTCTTGCTCTCCGACGGGGAGGGCTTGTACAGGCGCACCTCGAGGTTCAGGGCCGGCTCGGCGTCGCCCAGCTCCATGTAGCAGCCGTCCACGAGGCACATCGTCGTGTTGTCGCGCGCCTTGCCGGGCAGCAGGGGCATGAGCTTGCCGATCTCGCCGCACAGCTCGCGCTTTTCGGCGGGGGAAAGCTGCTTTGACGTGTGCAGCTGAAGATATGGCATGGCAATTCTCCTTGTCGCTCGTTGTTGTTTGTTGCTGTCGCTTGCTGTTGCAGCGCGCTGCTATAGCTTGCTGATGCCGCTTGCTGTTTGCACCATTATACCCGCCTGCGCCAAAAAACTCAAGCGCGGCAAAATGCCGAAATGCTGACCGAAATGCCGGCGCGGTCGCGGCGCCTCGCGGCCGCGCGGCGAAATGCCGGATTTGCCGATTTGCCGCAAGCAATTTGCCGCAGCCGATTTGCCGCAGCCGATTTGCCGCAAGAATCTTAAAAAACTGAAAAAGAAACTGAAAACCAGAATTTTTGATATTTCTATTGACACGGTTGCAAAAATATTGTAGAGTTAATACAAATTTGGAAGAAGGGAAGTGATGCGCGGACATCAATGGATGTGCAAAAAGATGTAGTAAGTTGAACTGCCCGAAAGATTCATTACAGCATCAGTTTGGCAAAATTCCATTTGCGGTGCCTCCAATTTTATCAGTTATATCTCCAAAGCGGGCTGCGCCCGCAACCCAAGGCGGAACGGGAAAGCGCGGGTTCCCCGCTCCTTGCGGGCGCGTTGCGCCCGCGCGCGCCGAAGCGTTGCGGCGCAGCCTGCGCTGAACCAGCCTGCGGCGCGGCCCGCGCTAAAACAGGCTGCAGCGCAGGCTGCGCCGCAATGGGCCGCAGCGATATTAGCGCATTAGCGCGGCCCCCATTGCGGCGCGGCGGCATCATTTGGCTTCCGGCATAAGAACGGCATAAGAATACAGTCGCGGGGGGAGGCGATGCGCATGGCATGACACAGCGCGACCTGGGGAATCGGCATGAAGGAACATCCGAGTATATACTGACGAGCATTTGAATTTTCCATTAACGCGAGTCAGTAATGCTCGTTTCCTCTGCCCGACCGCAAATTGCGGTCGAAATTCCCAATCGAACACGAGTATAAGACAGAAAAGGAGCTGATTACTTGTCCAGAAACGCAAAAAGGATACTCTCGCATATCATATGCCTCGCGATGCTGCTTGCCGCGGCGCTGCCTGCGCTGCCCGCGCTGCCCGCCCACGCCGAGGCGCAGGCTGCAGGCGGCGCGGCGGCAACGGCGGCAGTGGCGGCAGCGGCGGTAGCAACTGGGGGCGCACTGGGCGCCAAAACTGCGGCTGAGGCGGCTCAGACGGTTGGGCCAGCTCAGACGCTTCAGCCAACTCATGCGGTTCAGGCGACTCAAACATCTGAGCTGTCTCAGACGGCTCAGACGCCCGTCGCGGACGCCAATGCGGCAGCGGAGCCGGTCGCGGCGCCGAGCGCCGAGCCGACCGCGAAACCCGCGCAAGCGCCCGTCGATGGCGCCAATGCGCCAACGGCGCCGGCCGCGAAACCTCCGCAGGCGCTTGGGACGGAAACGGCGCCGAGCGCGGAAGCCGACGGCGAGGCCGCCGAGGCGACTCCCGAACCCCAACCTGAAGCCGGGGCCAGCTCCGAAGCTGTGCCACCGCCCGAAGCCGCGCCGGCTCCCGAAGCTGCGCCAGAGCCGGATCCCGAGCCCGCGCTTGAGCCTGCGGCCGAGCCTGGGCTGATCCCGCTGGGGTGGAGCGACGAAGCGCCGGTGCTGGCGGTTCAAGCGTCAAGGGGAGTGCAGATCTCGATCGCGCACCCGGCGCTGAACGCGGATGGCCTCGCGGCCGGCGTCCAAGTGTTCTACACGAACGACGGCGCCGAACCCGACGACAGCGGCAGCGCCACCCGCAAGAAAGTGGAGCCTTCCGCGCGCTCCGGCGCCGGCCCGTCCTGGTCGATAAGCGCCGCGCAGGGCGGCCCGCCGCTGCCATATGGCGTGTACAAAGCCGCGGTCGTGCTCGATGGCAAGGCGTCGGCCGTCGGCCAGTGCAGCTACAACCCGGCGCCGCCCGTGGCGGCATACGGTTCCGGCGCGTACAAGTTGCTTGCGGAAGTTGCGCTGGAAGCGCCGTCCGGCGTGAGCGGCGGCAAGATCTATTATGAAACGGGCACTGCCGGCATTGAAAATAGGGCGCCCAAGCCAGGCGAAGTAGCCGGCATCGCCGAGCCCAGCGACCAATCCGCTCAATACGCCGGGCCAATCGCCGTTGCCGGCGCCGGCATCGACACGGCGTTCGTCGTCAAGGCCAAGCTTTTTCTCGACAGCTTCCAGAGCGACACGATCACGCTCTGGTACACGATTGACGCGAGCCTGCCGACGCTGAGCGACGTGAAGGCGTCTGATTCGCAGGCCGATATAGACGCCAAAATCGCCAAAGTTCTGGACGCCATGAGCATCGACGAGCTCGTCAACATGACGGGCGGCGTGGGCATGAGCCCGGCGTCGGCGCTGAACAGCGGGGTCGCGGGCAGCACATACGCGATCCCGCGCCTCGGCGTGCCGTCCACGCTGCTGTCCGACGGCCCGGCGGGCGTGCGCATGGGCAAGAGCGCGACGGTGTGGATGTCGCCCACTGGGCTGGCGTCCACTTGGGACACGGGCGCGATAGGGCAGGTCGCGGGGCGCGTCGCGGAGGAGGCCAAGTACTACGCCGTGGACGTCATGCTGGCCCCTGCGCTGAACATACAGCGCAACCCGCTGGGCGGGCGCGATTTTGAGTACTATTCCGAGGATCCCGTCATATCGGGCGAGACGGCGGCCGCCTACACGCGCGCGCTGCAGGCCGGCGGCGTCGGCGTGACGCTCAAGCATTTCGCCGCGAACAACCAGGAGACGGCCCGCAGCAACGGCGAGACGGTCGTGTCCGAGCGCGCCCTGCGCGAGATCTACCTCGCGGGCTTCGAGCGCGCCGCGCGCGAGGGCCCGTGGACCGTCATGAGCTCGTACAACAAGATCAACTCGGTCAGCGCGGCCTCGAACAAGTGGCTACTGACGGACATGCTGCGCGACGCCTTCGGGTTTACGGGTTATGTCATGACGGACTGGGGCGGCGGCAGGAACGGCCCCGACTCCATGGAGGCGCAGAACGACATGTGGCAGACGTCCGGCGCACAGGCCGCCATCAAGCTGTGGCTGGACGACGCGGGCGCCGGCCAGGCCGAGCGGGACAGGCGGCTCGCGCTCGTGAAGCGCAACGTCGCCAACATACTGCGCGTCATCGTGAAGACGCCGGTCTTCAACGGCGTGTACGGCGGCCTCGCGCAGGCGGACATCGCGGCGCGCGGCGCCGGGTTCTACAGCGACGCGCAAAGCCCATACGCGGACTCCAGGGCGCTCAACCGCAGGACGTCGGCCGAGGGCATGGTGCTGCTCAAGAACGACGGCCTGGCGGGGCTGGGCGGCGAGAAGGCGCTGCCGCTGCCGGCGGGCTCGAGCGTGGCGCTCGTGGCCAGCTCCGTGGCGCGGACGGCGTTCGGCACGACAGGAGGCGGCTTCGGCGCGTCCGGCAGCGTGGCCGTGAAAGACCTCGTCATCGAGGGTGGCGGCAGCGCGCAGGTGGCGTGGGATCAGACGAAGGGCGTATCTTTGGAAGCGGGCCTGGCGGGCGCCGGGTTCAGCGTGCCATACGCCTGCGTGGACGCGGACATCGCGGCGATGGGCGCGGCGCAGCGGGCGGCCCAGGCGGATGCGGCCGCGGCGGCGGCCGACGCGGGCATAATGGTCATATCGCGCACGTCGAGCGAGGGCAAGGACAACGCGCAGTCGTCGTTCGACCTGTCCGACGCGGAGAAAGCGGCGCTCGAACTGTTCGGCGGCGCTTTTGGCGCGGCGGGCAAGCGCTTCGTCGTGCTGATCAACGCGGGCGCGTCGATCAACGTGCAACAGATCAATGAATACGCTGACGCGGCGCTCGTCGTGTACCTGCCTGGCACAGAGGGCGGCGCGGCCATCGCGGACATACTGTCCGGCGCGGTCAGCCCGTCCGGCAAGCTGACGCAGACGTTCCCGCTCGAATACGACGACAGCCCGTCCATAGCGATGGCGGCCAAGGGCCGCGAGGGCCAGACGTGGGCGACGAACCCCGTGTTCCTGGACGAGGGCGTGTACGTCGGATACCGCTATTTCGACACGTTCGGCAAGGAGGATCGCGTGGCCTACCCGTTCGGGCACGGCCTGTCCTACACGACGTTCT
>JAISFK010000347.1 GCA_031263625.1 Clostridiales bacterium | reverse complement strand
TTTCCACAGGCTGACGAATATGATGATGAACGGCCAGTACTGCTTCTGCTGATACCAGCTGATGCCGCCAAGCCCGAGCGGGCGCCGGATCGCGCTGTTGATCAGGCCCGTCTCGGCGGAGAGGAACGCGAACGCCAGATAGCTCACGACCACCCAGCTCATGAGGAACGGCAGCAGGATCGCCGTCTGGTAGAACTTTTTCGCGAACCGGCTTCTCAGCTCGTTCATGAGGATCGCGAACGCTATCGCGAAAAACGTGCCAAACGCAAAAAAGGCGAAGTTGTACAGTACGGTGTTGCGCGTGATGGTGAACGCGTCTTTCGACGCGAACAGGAACCTGAAGTTGTCAAGCCCCACCCACGGGCTGCCCCATACGCCCAGCCGGAAGTCGATCTTCTTGAACGCGATGACGATGCCGCTCATGGGGATGTAGTTGTTCATGAGCATGTAGCACAGGCCTGGCAGGGCCATCAGGTAGAACGGGAGCCGCTTTTTGAAGCGGCTCCCCGCTTTCGCCTTGCCCGTTTTCGCCTTGCCCGCCCCGCTTTTGCGAAATCACGTATAAGAACCCTTGGCGTGAACAGGGGCGCCCCTATGGAGGAGCGGCAGCAAAACAGCGGCGGAACAGTCAGGAGGCTTATACTGACGAGCATTTGAATTTTCCATTAACGCGAGTCAGTAATACTCGTTTCCTCTGTCCGACCGCAATTTGCGGTCGGTATTTCCAATCGCTCACGAGTATAATTGAACCGCGGGTGGCGCAGCGCTCCGCTAAAGGCCGACAAGCCTCTTGCCGCGCCACGCGCCCCGGCGGTACAGCGCGTATGACAGGCCGGCGCCCAGCACGCAGGCGATCAGCATCGAAACGTGCAACATCTCGGGCCGGCCGACAGGATACGCGTCCGAGCGCGTGAGGAAGGCGAGCAGGTACGCGGCCGGCGTCCGTATGGCGACCGTCGTGATGATGGATATCCACATCGGCGACACGGAGTCGCCCGCGCCGCGCATCGCGCCCGACAGGATCTGCATGACGCTCACCGCGACGTATCCGGGCGTGAGTATGCACATCATCCTGTAGCTCAGGCTGATCACTTCCCCCGTGCCGGTGAACACGCCGATCATCGCCCGCCCGAGCAGCATCGTCAGCCCGACGATGGCGGCGGACACGGAAACGCCCATGGCAAGGCACGCCTTTGTCCCCCTCTCGGCGCGGTCCAGCCTGCCGGCGCCGACGTTCTGCCCGACGAACGTGGACATCGCCATGCTGAACGTGAAGTTCGGCATCATGGCGAAGCCGTCCACCCGCGTCACGATGGTGCAGCATGTGAGAACCATGTCCCCGAAGCTGTTGACCAGCGACTGGATGACGAAGTTCGCGAACGAAAAAACCAGCTGCGTCATCGCGGCGGGCAGGCCGAGCCTTGCGATCTCCAAGCAGAGCGCCTTGTCTAGCCGTATGAGCCGGATGGACAGGTCGATGGCGCCGCGCATCCTCGCGAGCCGCCACAGGCACAGCGCGGACGACGCCCACTGCGATATGACCGTCGCCCATGCGGCGCCCGCGACGCCCCATCCCAGCCCCGCCACGAACCAGACGTCCAGAACTATGTTCATGGCGCACGTGATGAGAAGGAACACGAGGGGCGACGCCGAGTCCCCGACCCCGCGCAGTATGCCGGAGATGCCATTGTAGAACGCGATCCCGGATATGCCGGCGAACAGGATGGACAGATACTCCGCGCACGGGCCGATCACGCTGTCCGGCGTGTTGGTCAGCCGCAGCACGGGCATCGTGACCAGCGGGCCGACGGCCATGATCGCGGCGCTGGTCAGCAGCAGCAGCACGAGCGTGGAGCCGACAGTCTTGGAGAGCCGCTCCCGGTCCCTCGCGCCGTAGTACTGGGCGACCATGATGCCGGTGCCCGTTGAAACTCCCATGAAAAGTATCAGCAACATGTTCAGCAGCGGCAGGCTCGCGCCCACGGCGGCGAGCGCCGTGTCGCCCACGAATCGCCCGACCACGACCGAATCCGCCGCGCTGTAAAGCTGCTGCACGACGTTTCCGATCAGCAGCGGCATGGAAAACGCCGCGAGCCTGCGCCAGATCACCCCCGTCGTCATGTCCTGCGAGCCAAACATCCGCTTCAAACTGCGCGCCAAGCGCGCACTTTTGTATGCCAAGATCGTCCCCTCCTTGCGATTCAGGCTCTGCGCCCCGCCGTTTTTTCGGGCGGGATCCGCGCGCCAAAAAAACATGCAACATTCAGTATATTGCCGTGCCGCCCCTCGCGTATACCAGCGGGTTGACTTTTCATACAAAATATTGACTTTGTTATTTTGCGATAATTTTTGGTTTTTTGTTGACTGAAAATAGGCAATATGATATTATGCTCGTGTTCGATTGGAAATTCCGACCGCAATTTGCGGTCGGACAGAGGAAACGAGTATTACTGACTCGCGTTTATGGTAAATTCAAATGCTCGTCAGTATATATCGCCCTGAATAGACGGCGCGGGCGAGTTTTTCGCGTTTTCCCGCATCGTGCTGCCTCTGTTCCTGCTGACTGCCGCTGTCCCTGCCGATCATGGCTGCCGCGGGCCTTTTTGCTGGAACGGCTGGACGGGCGGCCGCGTCGTTGTCGGCGCCGTGAAAGGATGACAGATACCATGGATTATCGAAAGCTTCCCCCATCGGGGTGGATTTGGGCCGCCGAGCGCGGCGCGGACGATGGCGAGCCCCATGTGATGCTCTTTCGCCGCAGCTTTGCGCTGGGCAGGCCGCCGGAGCGGGCGGTCGCCAAAATGTCGGCGGACAGCCGCTACCGCATGTACGTCAACGGCCGGTCGGTGGCGTTCGGCCCCTGCAAGGGGGACGACAAGGCCTGGTTTTACGACGAGGCGGACATCGCGCCCATGCTCCGCGCCGGCGAGAACGTGCTCGCGGCCGTCGTGCTGCGCTACTCCCTGCTGCGCAACGGGAACCATTCGGTCTGGCGCACGCGCGCGCCGGGGCTGTATTTTTGCTGCCAGGCCGCAGGCGCAGGCGGGGACGCTTGCGAGGGCGGGAACGCTGGCGCAGGCGGGGACGCTGGTAGGGGCAGGGCCGATGCCGTAGGCGTCGCTGGCGCGGGCGCGGACATCGGCGGCGTCGCTGGCGGCAACCGCGCGGATGGCGCATCGGGCGGCGCATTTCCGCTCATAGCCGACAAAACCTGGCGCTGCCGCGAGCGCGCGGGGCTGCGCATCAAGCCTGAACACCCGCTCATGCAATTCCTGTGCGTCAGCGAGGAAGCCGAGGGGGACGCGAGACTGGCCGGATGGGAGCTTCCGGGCTATGACGACTCGGATTGGGCGGCCGCCTCGGAATACAGCATATTCGAGATGCACAGGGCCGTCAGCCCCGGAAACCTGCTGCCGCGGCCGATCCCGCCGCTCTACGAGCGCCCGGCCCGCTTCGCCGGCGTCAAGGCTGTCCGCGAGTCCTCTGTTTCGCCGGGCGCCTGGGAGGGCCTTGCCGCCGGCGGGAGCGTCGAGCTGCCCGCGAACACCTCGCACTCCGTCGAGTTTGACGCGGGCGAGCTCACAACAGGCTTTCTGCAGCTGGCCGTCTCGCTGGGCGCGGGCAGCGAGATCAGGCTCCTGGCGAGCGAGTGCTACGCGTATCTGCCAGAGCCTGATGCGGGCAACGCGGGCAGCTCTGGCAACGCGGTCGGCGATTGCAGCGAAAGCGGCACGAGCGGCGCGGATGGCACGAGCGGCGAAGCTGGCGCAGATAGCGCGGGCAACGTGGACGGCGAAAGCGGCACAGGCGGCGCATGCGGCGAGGCTGGCGCAGATAGCGCGCTCCCCGCCGTCCTGATGCCCCTGAAGGGCGACCGCGCGGACAGCGAGAACGGGACGCTGTTCGGCTTCACCGACGTCTACCGCCCAGGAGGCTACGGCAGCGCCGAGGCGGCGCCAAAGGAGCGGTGGCGGGAGCTCATGCGCCAGGCGCTCGACGACGGCGGGCTGGCGCAGTGCTCCGTCGCCATGGCGTTCTACCTGTTCCGGGCTGTGGAGAAGGCAGGGCTGTACGGCGAGACAAAGCGCCTGTGGCAGCCATGGCGCGACATGGTCGCGAAGAACCTGACCACATGCGAGGAAAACGGCCTGGACGCGAGGAGCGACTGCCATGCCTGGGGGAGTCTGGCGCTGTACGAGCTGCCGGCCGTCGTGCTGGGAGTCCGCCCCACAAAGCCGGGGTTCCGCGAATTTGAGGTGAGGCCAAATCCGGGCTGGCTGGACTGGGCGCGGGGGAGCGTGATCACGCCGCTCGGCCCGGTCCGCGTCGAGTGGGAGCGGGCTGGCGCGGGCCTTGACGTGCGGGTGCAGGCGCCCGACGGGGTCGAGCCGTGCGGCGGCGGCGAGCGCAGATACAGAAAAAAGTAAGGGCTATGCATTTCTTTCGCCACAAGGGGCGCGCGCGGCGCGGCAAAGGGCTTGTCGGCACGACGGAGCGCTCGGCGCCGCGCGCGTGGCGGCTAAGCATATTAGCCGTCCGCCCGAAGATAGGCGATCTGCTCGGCCGTCAGGCGCAGATCCGCCGCCGTGGCGCTGTCCCTGAGCTGCTCCACCGTGCGCCCTCCGATGATCGCGACGGTCGCGAACGGCTGGTTCAGCACATAGCCCAGCGCCACGTCCCCGACTTTGGCGCCCAGCTCGCGCGCCAGCCTGCTCGCGCGCTCGAACCGCCCGGCGTTGGCGGGCGCGCCATACGCCTTCGCCAGCGCGGGCGGGGCGGCGCCGGCCGCCGCGTACTTTTGGAAGAAGCCCCGCGCCTGCGACTCATATGCGATCGCCGCGAGCCCGCTCTCGCGGTGGTAGTGTAGCGCCGCCTCGTCCATGGTCTCCGTCAGGGGTATGTCGAAGCTGTCCTTGTCGCACACGGCGTAGCTCCACCTCACCTGGTTCGCCGCGAAGCCCATTTTGCCGCTTTTCGCCGCGTATGCCTGCGCCTCGGCGATTCTGGCTGGCGTCCAGTTTGACGCCGCGAAATAGCGTATCTTGCCCATTTTCACGAAATCGTTCAGATCGTCCACAATCGCCTCGACGGGGACGGACGGGTCGTCCCTGTGCAGGTACAGGAGGTCGATGGCGCCGCAGCCCAGCGCGAGCAGGCTCTCGTCTATGTCGGCCTCCAGATCGCCCCGCCCCAGCCGCGAATGGGACATGTCCGCCAGGGGCGGGTGCGCCGCCTTCGTCGCGATGATCAGGCCGTCGCGGCCGCCCGCGCGCCTGAGCCACCGGCCGATGTTGGCGTCGCACGCGTTGCGGCCGGACGGCAGCCACTTTCCGTAGATGTTCGCCGAATCGAAGAAATTCCCGCCAAGGCCGCGATACGCGTCCAGCAGCGAAAAGACGAGCGCGTCGTCGTCCTCGCGGCTGATTGCGCCGCCCCCCATGCACAGCACGGCCGGGCGCAGGTCCGTCCCAGGTATTTCAGTGCGTCTCATATCGTTCTCATCTCTCTCCCGCATAGTGCGGATAATGCGCGGACGCGTTCCGAAAACTCGCGGGCATCTGATTTAGCCCTCCGGGCGGATAGCGGCCAGGCATGCCTGCCGCAAATTCCGCGGGGCTGATTATCGGCGGCCCTGCCGGATAGTGTTTCATGTTGCCGGTGCTCAGGCTGGCGTATGCCGCAAGCGCAGTGTCATAGAACGCCCTGTCGTTTTCATCAGCCATATGAAAAGCGCTTTTCTTCGGTTCGGCGACAATCTCCCCCTTTGGCGGAATCGCGCGAGGCCACGGCGCTGCCCGCCGTTCTCATGGACGGCGCGAAGGCGACGCGCTGAGGGCGTGTAAAAACATCTGCATATTTTCGACTGGCACCGTGTCAAGGGCGGCGCCCGGCCGCAACGCCTGCGTCTCCCGCGGCGCCTGCGTCTCCCGCGGCGCCTGCGCCTCTATTCGCTATAATATTTTTGGTTGCGGCTTTTTGGCTTATCGGGAATGGCCATTTTCAGCTTGCCGCTTTCAAGCAGAGGATTGATATATTTCTCCATCATATAGGATATGGACGAAACATTCAGCAATGCAGACAGTTCCGCTCTTGTCCTCGGAGCGGAGCAAAACGCGACAAGCCTTGCGTCCGAGTTGTCGCTGCCCGATTTGCCATTTGGAGCTTGAACGTCATTCCTGTTGTACAGCGTGACGCGAAAAACGCCGCGCGAGCTGTCAAAAACCGGAGCGGGCAGCCCCGCCGTTTTCATCTCATGCCGGATGGTCGGAATGCCGGAAAAGCGATTTTCGGTATCGATCAGAATCTCCAACGCAGCGGCGATTGCGGGGTTCCGCGTGTCCGCGCCCACCTTGCCAAGCTCGTCAAGCGTTAATCGCCCATAGAGCCCGCCGGGATTTTCGATCTCCAAGCGGTCATAAAAAAACATAATCCGAATGGGCGAGCTTTCGGTATGAACGCTGTAGTCACGGTGGATTAGCGCGTTCAGGATGATTTCACGGATTGCCTTGAGCGGATATTCTGTCTTGTCAGCCCGCTTGCCGCTTTCGTCAATAATGGTGCGCACCTTGACCGTGCGATGGACAAAATCCATTGCGCCATCCAGCATCTGCGGAATCGTTCCGCCGACTCGCTTGTTGTTGATAAAGCGCGCGCCATCTGCGGCAACATTGCCGATTTGATACCCCGGAATAGCCACTGCGGTTATATCGAAGCCGGGGAAATTGGCCTGCGGGTATAGCCCAAACAGCAGCAGCCCCGCAAGATTCGGCTTTCCATCCGCATGCAAACCGCAAAGCTTCAGCACATCGTTATCCGGCAGCCGGGCAAGATTTGGCTTTTCAACGCGGGCCTTTGAAAGGAATAAATTCACCTGAGCGGTATCTATGTCAGAGCCGATTCCGTCCGGAATCTCACGCCGCTCGTCTTGAATTTTGCGACGGTAGACTTCATAGCTGTATATCTCATATTCAGTCATTGGCAGGTCGGCGTCGCCCACCCGCGTGAATGAGCCGCGCAGCTTGCCTGCGCCTCGGTAATAGCAAGGGCGCTCGTTGATGTCGCATTCGGCAATCTCCGCGCTGACCACGGTTTTGCCGTCTATCCGCGCGACGGTAAACAGCGGCCGAACAACTGGTTCCATCTGATTCGCCTGCTCGGTTGCCCTTGCCTGCAAGTCTTGCGGGTCATACACGCCGCAGATTTCATAAGCGCTGTCTTGGTCAACGCCAAAGATGATGACCCCGCCGCCCGTTTGATTTGAAAACGACGACAGCGTGTCGTATAACCGCTTCGGCGTTCCGCCCAAAGCTTTTTTAAGCTCGGTATGCTGCGTTTCACACCGTTGCTGTTTGACAGTTTCAATCAACTGGACTAATTCATCCGAAAGCATTTGAAGCGCCTCCTCGTGTTCTGCGCTTTATATTTTAGCATGGAATAACTTAAATATCAACGCAAATAACTCAAATGCTTTACATGCGGATTGGCGTTAAAAGAACGCGCTAAAAGAACAAAGAAAGCGCGCCGTTTTTTATCGCGGCGCGCTTTCTTTTGGGCGGGCTACAGCGCCTCGCCGGACAGGCGCGTCGCCAGCACGGCCATGCCCTCCTTGCCGGGCAGCCGGATGCGGGCGCTCCCGCAGGCCGCCGGCAGGGCCGTCGTCCTGGACATCTCCCACACGTCTATGACCTCCACGCGGTAGGTGCCGTTCTCCGGCAACTGGACATCCATGTATGAAGGGCAGTGCCGCTCAAGATAGTGCAGCCGGCGATCCTCGTTGCGGGCGACGAGCGGGGCGAGCTTTCTGACCGCGCTGATCCTTTTCTCCTCCGGCATGGACATGATCAGCTTCATGAACTCGCTCGCCTGCTGTTTCGCTTTCTGCTCC
>JAISFK010000365.1 GCA_031263625.1 Clostridiales bacterium | reverse complement strand
AGTCTTCGACAGGCGTGCCCTTGACGCCCTCATGGCCTTTGTGTTCCCTGGCGAGATACATGACCGTCGATGGCGTGGCGCAGACAAACACATTCATGTTTTTCCCATTGACACGGGCGGAGGTAAAGTCAACATTCATAACGGGCGAGAGAAGCAAATCGGCGAAAGCCCTTTTTTGGTCAGCCGCGGTTTTCTGTGAGAACTTTTTTGACAACCTGTTGATCATGCCCGTCGAGATCCTCAACGTACCGCCTGTCAGCTCGGCCAGGAAATCGGATACTTTCACGACCGAGACATTACAGTGGTTATTGAGCAGGTACGCGAATGCCCTGACGCTGCCGCCATAATTCACGTCGTTGACCACGCCCTCGGGGAAGTCGGCATGGACATTTTGTTTAGTACGCTTGTCCCTAAACTCAGGCGTGGCGTACTCATCGACGATGACATTGACGCTGAGGTTGATCAACTGTTTGGTGATAATTTTCCCCGTCGGCGTAAAATTCGGGCTGCTTATATATTCCTCTGGCGCCGGGATGTCGATCCTGCTTGTGGGCGTGAGCGCTTTCCTGCCGTGCCCTTTGTGCCCCGGCTGGCCGCCGGGGCTTTTCCCCGTTTTAACGCGGTTGTTCGCTATTTTCTTGTGGTCGGGCTTTCTGGATGAGGGCAGGGATGAGTTCTCATAATCCCGATTTATCTGGGCGAGCAACTTTTGGCCCTTGCCTCTCTCATCCTCCAAATCTGTCTTGACCTGATACAACTTCAGCGCCTTTTCCTTGAGCCTGTCCTTGAGGTCGTCTCGTTGCCTCTCGGCCCTCAGCGCCCGCTCCTCCATTTTTTTTATCTCGCTGTCTTTTCTAGCCAGCTCTTTTTTATGCTCTCTCTCAGCGTCCTCAAACACACCCCACCACTCATGCCGCTGGGTGACAGTCTGACGGTAGGCGTCAGCCAACGCGGCCTTTAGCCCGCGGATCTCCCGATCCTTGCCAGCGAGCAGCGTCTTGAGCTCCGCCCTCATCGCCACGTACTTTTCCCCAGACTCAAACGCCTGGACACGGGCGCTAAGGCTCTTGACCTTATATTGCAGATCAGAGGTGTGCTCGAAGTTTGTGTACATGGCCTATCCCTGGCCCTTTAGCGCCGCGATCTCCTTTCGCAGCGCGGTGATTGGGGACTCCCGCGCCAAGAGGCGCCGCTCCAGTCGCTCATACATCGCCTTGTAGTCAAGATCAATGGCAAGCTCTTTTTTTGCCTTGTCCTTCCTACACCTGCCATCTGTGGGCGCAATCTCGCCCGTCTCTTTGTCTACCCGCCCAATCAGCGTCCTTTTAGCGCGGGTCATTTTTTTCTCCTTGTCCCAATAAGAGTGGGACTCGTAGGCGTAAGTAATATTGGAGCGCTTGTCATGCTGATAAATGATGGCCATAATGGCGCCTCCCCATATATTGGTTATGTGTATATAATAACACGTAACCAATATATAGTCAACCGCTTTTTAATAAAAAATACCGAGAAATCAATGATTCTCGGCATTTTTTTTGAGTTTATGATTGGCTACGGTTGACCGTGAGTTCCTAACTGTCAAGGTTGGGTGTGAACAGTAACTCACGCAAAACCGCAAAAAAAATTAATGCGCGGGGCAGTTGACAACGCCGGGGGAAATGGTTTATACTTAAAAAGCGCCGGAACGTTCGGCTAGGCAGCCGGGAAAACGGCCGCCGGGCGATCGGGGCGCTGGCAAGCGGTGGCAGAATGAGCGCTGTTTGCGTATTGCTTTTGCGTCGCGGAGTGGAGCAGCTGGCAGCTCGTCGGGCTCATAACCCGAAGGTCGTAGGTTCAAATCCTTCCTCCGCAACTCTTGTTTTTTCGCCCGCCGCGATGATAATTTCGTCGTTGCGGGCGTGACTTTTTTGCATGGGTTTTTCTTGCGCCCGACGTTTCTGTCCAGGAGATGTTGGGCGCCTTTTGCGACATGCCGGCCGGCAGCCGCCGGGCGCGCCGGAAGTGTTAGGCGCGCCAAGCGGGCTAGGCGCGGCCTGCTAGGCGGGGCGCGAGTTCAAGCCGCATTGGGAAGGGGGGCGAGGGGGGCGCATGAGCCAGGCGGACAACATATTCATCCAAAACTGCCGCCAGATTATTGACGAGGGCTTTTGGGACAGCGGCCACGACGTGCGCCCAAGATGGCCCGACGGGAGCGCCGCCCACACCGTCAAGGCGTTCGGCATTGTCAACAGGTACAGGCTCCGCGAGGAATTTCCCATCCTGACGCTCAGGAAGACGAATTTGCGGGGCGCCATAGACGAGCTGCTGTGGATATGGCAGAAGAAGTCTTCCAACATAAGCGATCTGAACAGCCACATATGGGACGCGTGGGCTGACGCCAGCGGGAGCATCGGCAAGGCCTACGGCTATCAGCTGGGCGTGCGGCACAGGTACGCCGAAGGCGATTTCGACCAGGTTGACCGCGTGCTGCACGACTTGGCGCGCAACCCGCTGTCGCGAAGGATAGTGACCAATTTGTACAACCACGCGGATCTGCACGAGATGAGGCTGTACCCGTGCGCGCACAGCGTGACGTTCAACGTCGCTGGCGGGCGGCTGAACGCCGTGCTCAGCCAGAGGTCGCAGGACATGCTGCTGGCCAACAACTGGAACGTGTGCCAGTACGCGATCCTGATCCACATGCTCGCGCAGGTCAGCGGCCTGCTCGCGGGCGAGCTCGTGCATGTCATAGCGGACGCGCACATTTACGACCGCCACGTTCCCATCGTAGAGAGGCTGCTCGGCAACAGGCCCTACGCCGCCCCGGCCCTGGCCGTGAACAGGGGCGTCGCGAATTTTTACGATTTTGCGGTGGACGACTTCGCTCTGGACGGCTACATGTTCCACCGGCTGGGCGAAAAAATCCCCGTCGCGGTCTAGCGGGGCCGCGCGTGGCGCCAAAAAGCACGGGGCAGGCGCGGGATATGCATGGGATTATGCAGGGGATATGCATAGGGCAAGCGTGGGAGCAAACATGTGATATGCATGGAACATGTATGGAGCAAACATGGGATATGCATGGCATATGCATGAGGCAAGCGCGGGGCCAAGCGTGGGATATGCATGGGCAGGCGCGGGATATGCATGGCATGGAACAAGCATGGGGGCAAGCGCGGGATATGGGAAAAGCATGGGAGCGGGGTGCGCGTATTCGTGAAGCTGATTGTTTCCGTCGATGAGCGCTGGGGTATAGGGCGCGACAACAGGCTGCTGTTCCCCATACCCGACGACATGGCTTTTTTTAAGAGGGCCACGCAGGGCAAGGTTCTCGTCATGGGCCGCGCCACGCTCGACTCGCTTCCGCGCTCCGAGCCGCTGAAGGGCCGGATCAACATTGTGCTGAGCAAGGACGAAACGCTCAGGATCGGGGGCGCGATGGCGTGCAGCTCGATTGCGCGGCTGGGCGCCGTGCTGGCGATGTTCGACAGCGACGACGTCTTCGTCATTGGAGGCCACTCGGTGTACAGCCAGCTGCTCGCGCACTGCGGCGAGGCGCTTGTGACGAAAGTGCGCGCGGACGGGCGCGCGGACCGGTTCTTTCCCGACCTTGACAGCGACAGCGGCTGGGCCGTCGCGAGCCGTTCGGAGGACAGGCTCCACAACGGCCTGCGCTACAGCTTTTTCGTCTATAGGAACAAGAACGCGAAGGAGATGCCCCGCGACGCCGGCGCGGGCGTGTGGCCGGCGGCGCGGGGCTGACGGCGCAAGGGCGGCTGGTGCAGGGGGCTGGCGGCGCGAGGGCGCAGGCGGGCGCGCGCAAACGCCCGCGGCGCGAGATTTGCTGAGCTGGCCGGGGCGCTGGCGAGGGTGCTGGGCCGCTGGCAGCGCAATGGCTGGAGGCACAGGGCTGACGGCGCATGATCAGCTGGCGGAGTTGCTGAGCAGGTTGGAACGCTGGGCCCGACGGCGCAAGGGCGGTTGGCAGGGTTGCATGTTTTGCGCAAAAACTTTGAAAAGGGATGGTCAGAGGCATGGAAAAAGTCACAGGCAGTGAAAAAGGCACGGGCAGGGAAAAAGTCAGGCTTGGCATTATCGGCTACGGCAACATGGGCTCCGGCCACGCGAAAAACATCCTGGCGGGACGGACGCCGGATATCGAGCTCGCGGCGATCGCGGATGTCAGCCCGGCCCGGCGGGACGCCGCGCGCTCGGCCGCGCCCGGCTCCGCGAGGATTCTGGGCGACGGCGGCGAGCTGATCGAGAGCGGCCTGTGCGACGCGGTTCTGATCGCCGTTCCGCACTACCAGCACCCGCCGCTCGCAATCAAGGCGTTCGGCGCCGGCCTGCACGTGATGTGCGAAAAGCCCGCCGGCGTCTACACGAAGCAGGTGCGGGAGATGAACGCCGCCGCCGCAGCGCACCCCGAGCTGGCGTTCGGGATGATGTTCAACCAGCGCACGAACCCCGTCTACGGCAAGATGCGCGAGATGGCGGCGGGCGGCGGCTTTGGCGCGATCAAGCGCGTCAACTGGATCGTCACGGACTGGTATCGCACCCAGAGCTACTACGACTCCGGCGCGTGGCGCGCGACGTGGAACGGCGAGGGCGGCGGCGTCCTGCTGAACCAGTGCCCGCACAATCTGGACCTGCTGCAGTGGATATGCGGGATGCCGAGCAAGATGCGCGCGTTCTGCCACAACGGCAAGTGGCACGACATCGAAGTGGAGGACGACGTGACCGCGTATTTTGAGTACCCGAACGGCGCGACTGGCGTTTTCGTCACTTCGACCGCGGACGCTCCGGGGACGAACCGCTTCGAGATCACGCTGGAGCGCGCCAAGATCGTCAGCGAGAACGGCTCGCTCGCGCTGTGGGAGCTGGAGGTCAGCGAGCGCGAGTTTTGCAGGGCCGAGGCGAACGGCTTCGCGAAGCCGCCGATGCGGGAGCGCGCCGTCGGGGCAGACGGCGAGGGCGAGGGGCATGTCGGCATACTGAACGCGTTCGCCGAAAACATCCTGCGCGGCGAGCCGCTCGTGGCGGACGGGTCGGAGGGGATCAACGGGCTCACGCTGTCGAACGCGATGCACCTCTCCAGCTGGCTCGACCGGGCGGTGGACATCCCGTTCGACGAGGAGCTGTTCCTGTCGGAGCTGAACAAGAGGCGGGCGGCGTCGCGCAACAAGGATCGCGTGAGCGAGGCCACGTTCGACACGGAGGGGACTTACTAGGGGACTTATTAGTAATAAATAGGTGGTGACGCGGATGTGCGGGCGCTATTATATAGACGGTGATATCGATATTGATATCGATATGATTGATATAATCAATATTGACGGCGGCAACAGCGGCGGCAACAATGGAGACAGCGGCGATGGGGGCAATGGCGGCGGCGACGGGGGCGGCGGCGATCCGGGCGGGATTGGCGGGACGCGCTGGCTGCGCCGGTTGGGCAGAATGGGCGAGATGCGCGGGATTATTGGCGAGATCGCGCTGAGGTACGGCCCCGGCGCCGTCAAGACAGGCGAAATATGCCCGTCAGACGCCGCGCCCGTGCTGGCGCTGGAAAACGGCTTGCCGGCGGCGCGCCTGGCAAAGTGGGGCTTCCCGCGATGGGGGGGCGCCGGGCTCATCATAAACGCGAGGGCGGAAACGGCGCTCGAAAAGCCCATGTTCCGCGCGCCGCTGCTGAACAGCCGTTGCGCCGTGCCGTCCAGCGGCTTTTACGAATGGGACCGCCTGGGCGGAGGCGGGGGCGGCGGCAAGGGCAAAAAGGGCAAGGCGGACAAGTACCTGCTGCGCCGGGAGGGCGCCGGGGTGCTGTACATGGCCGGCATGCTCGGCAGGTTCGCCGACGCCGCCGGCGCCGCGCGCGAGGCGTTTGTCATTCTGACGACGGCGGCCAGCCCGTCGGTCGCGGGGATACACGACCGCATGCCCGTGCTGCTGTCGGGCGAGGAGCTGGAGCTGTGGCTCTCGGACAGGGCGGGCATGGAGCGCCTGCTGCGCCGGGCGGGGCCGGAGCTGTCGCTGGAGAGGCAGTAGCCGCCGCCGCGCCGCGGCCATGCCGTTGCGGCGCTATACTGACGAGCATTTTGGATTTTCCACAATCGCGAGTCAGCAATACTCGTTTCCTCTGTCCGACCGCAAATTGCGGCCGGAATTTCCAATCGAACACGAGTATAAATACAAAATAGGAGGCGAATGGCCATGGCCATGGAGAACCGGCAGGGCGCGGCATCCGAGGGGCGGGACGTTGGCAGCGGGCAGGCGGCATCCGAAGGGCGGGGCGCCCCCACGCAGGCGGCCCGCGAAACGGCGCCCGCCCCCGCGCAAGACGCCATAACGCGCGGGGACAGGGAGCTGCTGCGCGAGCTGGCGAAAGCCTGCGCCGAGCTCGCCGCGCACCCGGCCAACAGGAAGCGGGAGCGCCGCATAAGGGACATGCACGGCCTCAAGCCCGTGCGCCCGCCCGTGTGGCTGGACGAGCTCCCGTGGCACGAGATGGACATCGACGGCCAGCTGGCCGAGCGCTGCGAGACAGAGCGGGGCAGGGAGATGGAGCGGCATTTCCGCAGGATCCTGTTCCGCTGGAAGTATTTTCAGGCCGACATGGTCGTGGAGGACGCCTTCTACGTGCCCAAGTCATACGACGAGTCCGCCGGCGTCCCTGGCATCGTGGAGCAGACGGTCGCCACTGACGCCCGGAACAACATCGTTTCGCACCGCTACGAGGATCAGCTGGACACGGACGAGAAGCTTGAGGCGCTGCAGCCGCCGCGCATCGCGGCGCGCCGCGATCGGGACGAGCTGAACCTCGAGATCGCCGCCGACGCGCTGAACGGCGCAATGCCGGTCAGGCTGCGGGGCCACGGCATATACTACGCGCCGTGGGACCAGATCAGCACGCTGCGCGGCGTGGAGAACTGCCTGATCGACATCGCGGAGCGGCCTGAGTTCATCCACAGGACGATGGAGAAGTTTACGAAGATCGGGCTGTCGCGCCTCGAGCAGATGGAGGCCGAGGGGCTTCTGGATTTTCGCTGCCAGAGCCTGCACTGCACGCCGCCGTACACCGACGAGCTGCCGGCGAAGGACTACGACGGCGGGAAGGTGCGGCTCAAGGACGTGTGGTTCCGAGGCATGGCGCAGATACTCGCGACCGTTTCGCCCGCGCAGCGCGACGAGTTCGACCTGCAATACATGCGCCGTATCATGGACAGGTGCGCCCTGTCATACTATGGCTGCTGCGAGCCGCTGCACCTGGACATCCCGTATCTGAAGAAAATCCCGAACATGCGCAAGATCGGCGTCAGCCCGTGGGCGGACGTGGCGTCGGCGGCGGAGCGGATCGGCGGCGGCTACGTGTTCGCCCGCAAGCCGAACCCCGCGATGGTCGCCGGCGCGTTCGACGCGGAGGCCGTGAGGCGCGAAACGGCCGAAACCATAGAGGCGTGCATGAAAAACGGCTGCCCGTATGAATTTGTCCTCAAGGACATAAGCACGGCCGGCTACAGGCCGCAGAACATCATAGACTGGACGGACACGGTTATGAGGACGATCGACAGCTATTACTAATAAGCGCCAATAAGCGCTGGCATCATAATCAGGGGAGAGCGATATGTTCAGGGCATTGGAACGGTTTGTGCTGATACCGGATTCTTTCAAGGGCACGATGAGCTCCGCCGAGATTTGCGGGATTCTGGCCGACGCGATCCGCGAGAGCTTCCCGGAGGCGCAGATCAGGCAGATACCGGTGGCCGACGGCGGCGAGGGCAGCGTGGACGCCTTCCTGCGCGCGCTGCCCGGCAAAAAGGTCCCGGCGAGGGTGAAGGGCCCGTTTTTTGAGGACGTGCCCGCGTTTTACGGCCTGCTCGGCGACGGCGAAACGGCGGTCGTCGAAATGGCGGCGTGCGCGGGGCTGCCCCTGGCCGAGGGCAGGCTGGATCCGCTCGCGGCGACGACGTTCGGCGTGGGCCAGCTCATTCTGGAGGCGGCACGGGGGGGCGCGAAAAAGATCGTCGTCGGGCTGGGCGGGAGCGCCACGAACGACGGCGGCTGCGGCGCGGCGGCCGCGGCGGGCATGCGGTTTCTGGACAGGGGCGGGAGGCAGTTCGTGCCGACGGGCGGCACGCTGGCCGACATCGCCGAAATAGACGCATCCGGCCTCGACGCGGCCCTGCGGGGCGCGGAGATTGTCGCGATGTGCGACATAGACAACCCGCTGCACGGCCCGGAGGGCGCCGCCTGCGTGTTCGGCCCCCAAAAAGGCGCGTCGCCGGACGCCGTGCGCCTGCTGGACGGCGGGCTGATGAACCTCGACGCGGCCCTGCGCTCAAGCCTTGGCAAGGATCTGGCGCGGATGCCCGGCGCCGGGGCCGCAGGCGGCATGGGCGCGGGCATGGCGGCGTTTTTTGGCGCGGAGCTGCGGATGGGCATTGAGGTCGTGCTGGACACGGTGCGCTTTGACGAGCTGGTAAAGGACGCCGACATGATCCTGACGGGCGAGGGCAAGATCGACGCGCAGAGCCTGCGCGGCAAGGTGGTCGTCGGCGTGGCCAGGCGCGCGAGGGCGTCCGGCTCCGGCGCGCCCGTCGTCGCGATTGTCGGCGACGTCGGCGACGGCGCGGAGGGCGCGTATGCGGAGGGCGTCGGCGGCATTTTCAGCATCAACCGGCTCGCGGTTGACTTCTCCCAGGCAAAGCCGCGCTGCAGG
>JAISFK010000345.1 GCA_031263625.1 Clostridiales bacterium | reverse complement strand
CCTTCTTCAGATAATATGTGGCCGGGTGCGGAATTGTTCGCGGATTGATGGCAGCAGATCCTTTCATGGCAAAATCGGCTTGCAGAACCAGTATAGCCCAAAGGCCCGCAAATTACAAGAGCCGCCCGGCACGCGCGCCTGCGACGAGCGACCCGACGAGCGGCGGCCTCAGTTGCACGAGCGGCGGTGCGCGGCCCGCCCTGCGGCGCCCCGCGAGCCGCCCCGGCCCGCCCAAAGCCGCCCAAAGATTTTGGGCGGAATCCGAATTGGGCTCTAAATGGCTCTAAATTGGGAATAGTATAATACTTGTAATCTATGCTATACTTTTCATAATGCTATACTGACGAGCATTTGAACGCGATTCAAAACGCGGGGCTTCCAGGCCGCGGCCGGCAGCGGACAAACTGAGAAAGGGGAGTGGCGAGAACATGCCGAAACTGAAGATATGCCCGTCCATACTGGCCGCGGACTTTTCCCGCCTTGGCGACGAGATCGCGCGGCTGGAGCGGTCGGGCGCGGACATGATCCACGTGGACGTCATGGACGGGGATTTTGTGAACAACATCACCATAGGCCCGCCGGTGATCAAGGCGCTGCGGCGCTTCACGGGGCTGCCGTTTGACGTCCACCTGATGATATCGCAGCCCGAGCGCCATCTGGAGGCTTTCGCCGACGCAGGCGCGGACATCATCACCGTCCACGCGGAAGCCTGCGCCCACCTGGACCGCGCGCTGTCGCGCATACGCGAGCTCGGCCCCGCCCCCGCCGTCGCCCTCAACCCGCACACGCCGCTCGCCTGCCTGGACTGGGTGCTGGGCGGCGCCGCCATGGTTCTGCTCATGACGGTGAACCCCGGCTTTGGCGGGCAGGCGTTCATCCCATACTCGCTTGAGAAGATCAGGGCGCTGCGGGCGCGGGCGGACGCGGCCGGGCTGGAGCTGGACATCGAGGCCGACGGCGGGCTCGGCAGGGACAACATAGGCGCGGTTGCGGCGGCCGGCGCCAACGTGATAGTGATGGGCTCGGCGCTGTATCGGGCGGCAGACATGCGCGCCGAGATAGCCGGCATGAGGGAGGCCGCCGCGCTGGGGCCTGGGCCGGGCCGCGCGGGCGGCGCAAACGGCGCGGGCGGTTCTGGCAATGCGAACGGCGCTGGAAGCGTGGGCGGCACAGATGGCACAGGCTGCGCCAGCGGCGCCTGCAACGCCGGTCGTGCGGACGGCCCGCACCGCGCAGGTGGCCCGCGCCGCGCGGGCGGCGAAAATTAGGGGGGCTGACATGCTGTGCGTAATAGTCGCGGCCGGCAGGATAGGGGACTACGCGCGCCACAGGGCGCTGCTCGCTGGCGTCGCCCGCCCGGATCTAGTGCTGTGCGCGGACGGCGGGCTTGCCCACCTTGAGCGGCTTGGCCTGGAGGCCGACGAGATTCTGGGCGATTTTGACTCCGCGGACCCTGCGGCGCTCGACAGCTTCGCGCGGCGCGGCGCGGCGATACGGCGGTTCCCGAGGGACAAGGACTACACGGACACAGAGCTGGCCGTTAACCGCGCGATATCCGGGGGCTGCGCGCGCATTTTGATCCTTGGGGGGCTGGGCGCCCGCTCGGATCACGCGACGGCGAACATTCAGCTCGCTTTCAAGTCGCTCGACAGCGGCGCCCGCGTCGTGCTGGCCGACGAATACAGCATGGTCGCAGTCATCAGGAACGAAACGCTTGTCATCAGCCGGCGCCGCCTCCTTCAGTCGATGCTATGCGGCGACGGCGGCGGCGCTTGTTGCGGCGCGCCTGCCGGGGAGCGCGTTGGCGGGCGAAGCGCGGGCGGGGATCCGCCAGGCGCCGCGCAGGGCCATTGCGGCGGCGAGTCCGTCGCGCCTGCCGTTGCCGGCGTCGAAGTGGGCGCTCCTCCGTCGCCCGCAATATCCATCCTGCCCATCGGCGGCGAAGCCGCCGGCGTCTGCACTCGCGGGCTGAAATATCCCATCAGCGGCATGACGTTGCCCGCATCGTACACGACGGGCGTCAGCAACGAATTTCTTCCCTGCGCCGAAACCGCCTCCGTATCAGTAGATTCCGGCGCCCTGCTGATCATGGTTTCCTGTTGCGGAGCAACTCGTTAAGGAGTAGCCCGTTAAGGAACAGCCGGTTGATTTCATCGGCCAGCGCCGGCGGGAGCTTGAAGCTTTGAGTTTTTCATGTTTTTATAGTATAAAATCGTGTAAAACTCACGTATGTAAAGCATTTGATGCTTTTGGCATGTTTTGTACTGCGAGTTTTTTTCGTTTTTGTTTCATCGCAACTCCTCACCGTACTGGTTTTTATGATGCGCCGAGTAAAAGCCACATTCAGACGTTCCGCCAGACGTTCCGCAATAAATACCTTCTGACAATGCCGGTAGTTGTGGAGCGACTTTGCTTCGTTTGCTGACATAAAGCTGAATATCATCTGCGCGCCGAGTGGTAGCGAACAAAAATCATATACGATTTGTCAGCTCGTCTAATAATGTAATGCCCGCCGCTTCAGCGCGCTACTGCCCAACTGCGCCGCTCTCACGTGATCTTGAACTTGCTGACGTGGTTTTTCAGATCCAGCGCGGTGCTCTTGAGCCTGTCCGAATCCACATGGATGCCGTCTATCGTCTTT
>JAISFK010000231.1 GCA_031263625.1 Clostridiales bacterium | reverse complement strand
GCCCTGCACGCGATCATCGACATGCCGGCCGCGCTGCTACAGACCGGCGCGATTGGCAGCGTGGCGCTCGTCGAGGCGCTGGCCGTCGCGTGCGCCGCCGTGCTCGCCGCCGTCGCCATCTGGGCGTGTCGCGCGGCGGGGGCCGCAGATGCGAGAGGGGCGTAAACTGTAGAGAATTTATTGGCGGAAGGAAAGTGTTTATGAAAATAGGCTCGCAAGTGTATGTAAGGGGTAGCGTTGAAGCGGTCGAAATGTATTGCAAAGCATTTGGCGCTGAAATAACTTTTCAGATTAAGTCAGCGGAAAACACCTATGAGCATTGCGAACTATCGGCAAATGGACAGTTTTTTATGTGCGTTAGTGAAGCGCCTGCCGACTGCGAGCGCACAAGAGGACAAGCTTGGCAAACAATGGCGTTTAATGTCAATGAGATGGGTACAGAGGAAGCTGTCCGAAACGCATATGAAGTGCTGTGTGAGGGAGGGAAAGTTCTTCACTTAGGTTCCCGCCCTTGGAGCGCCTTCTGTACAGACATTGTGGATAAATTTGGTGTATTCTGGTGGATTGCGATATAGGGAACCACCGTGAGCGATCTTCGCATAAGCATTTTCTACGTTTGCGTAACCCGCGAGCATGGCAGACCGATACACACTCGGTCTGCTCGCTCGCTTAGTGGCGCGTTCCCGAACCCTGTGAACGCCGCCGTTGGCGTCGGCTATACAGACAGGAATTTGCGAACGGATAGTAAAGAAACAGAAAAGAGGGTTATTTAGGGATGGAAGGCTTGGCAGAGGGCAAGAAGATACTGATCATGGGCTTGCGGAACAAGTGGAGCATTGCCTGGGGCATAGCGAAAAAGCTGCATGATGAGGGCGCGCGGCTTGCGTTCACGTATCAGGGGGAGCGCGAAAAGGACGGGATGGAGAGCCTTGTCATGTCCCTCGCGGAGGGCGGCGGCCGGGATGGCGACAACAGCGGCCGGGACGGCGATGGCCGGAAGGGCGCCGGCAACGGCCGGGTTGACGGCGGGAGCCCGCAGGGCGGCGCCGATTTTTTGACGCTGGAGTGCGACGCGGGCAGCGACGCCGCCATAGACGCCGTGTTTTGCGAGCTGGGGCGGCGCTGGGGGACGATTGACGGCGTGGTCCACGCGGTGGCCCACGCGCGAAGCGAGGACATACACAACGACTTTCTGCTGACGTCGCGGGACGGCTTCGCGCACGCGCTGGACATCAGCGCGTACTCGCTGATATACGTTTCGAGGAAGGCGGCCGAGCTCATGCCCGACGGCGGCTCCATCGTGACGCTGACGTACATGGGCTCGCAGCGCGTATTTCCGAACTACAACGTCATGGGCGTCGCGAAGGCCGCCCTGGAGGCGAGCGTCAGATATCTGGCGCACAGCCTCGGCCCGAAGCGGATCCGCGTCAACGCGATATCGTCCGGCCCCATAAAAACCATATCGTCGAAAGCCGTGAAGGACTTTTCCGGCATTTTGGGCGTCGTGGAGGAAAAGGCGCCGCTGCGGCGCAACGTGGGCGCGGACGAGGTCGGCGGCGCCGCCCTGTACCTCCTGAGCGGGCTGTCGTCCGCCGTGACGGGCGAGGTGCATTACGTTGACTGCGGCTACAGCACGATGGGCTAAAAAGCATGCGGCGCAAATGCGGCCCCGAATAGCATGAATTGGATGCCGGCAGGCCGCGCGGCAAGCCGACATCCAACGAGCCGTGCGCCTCAAGCGCGGCGCATCGGGCCAGGGGGCGCGGTTCGGGCCCAGGCGTTTTTGCCACAGGCATGATGGCGATTGCGTGGTTAGGCAAGGCTGGCGCCCAAAGCCCTAGCCCGTCGCGACCGATTTGAGCATTTCCAGGCAAAAGCTCTGGTAGCTCACGGTTTCGTCCTTGCCGTTGGACGGCGGGCGCAGCGCGAACGAAAACCCGCCCAGCTGCTCGCACCCCGGCTCGCCGAAAAGCGAAGTGGCCTCCAGCGGCAGCCGGTCGCCCAGCGGGCCGCTGGCGCCCGCGACGCCGTCCAGAGGCTCGAACATCGAATACTGTTCGATGTCGCCGCCGTCGGACGGCAGGGGCTGCCCTTCCCCGTCGTATTCGGTCGGCGCCGCCATGCGGGCGAAATAGTTGTACAGCGCGTCGTCCACGAGGTACAGCGGATCGGCGCCGGCCGCCGTGACCGCCATCAGCTTCATGATGCTGGCCTGCTCCATCTGCGGGTCGGCGGCCATGCCGCCCGCAAAGATGTCCGCCTCCGCTTCCGCCCCTGTTCCCGCCGCCGCTCCGGCGCCCGCTTCCGCCCCGGCCCACGCCTGATCGCCGGCCGAGCCGCTTCCGGCGCCGTCTGCGGCATCCGCGCTATCCGCGCCACCTGCGGCATCCGCTCCACCCGCGCCATCCGCGCCCTGGACGTCGGCGCCGGGCACGGTCGGGAGGTACGTGAAATCCGCCTGCACCAGCACCTTGCCGTCGCCGTTGCGATCGGAGATCCCGCTCTCGACGGCCGCGCACAGCGCGTCAATCGACTCCTGCGGCACATACGCGGACGACGCGAACACTATCGTGATGTCCGGCTTGACCTGAAACACGACGCTCTGGACGAAATAAATGACGAGGACGGCCAAAGCGGCCCCGCCTATTGTGTGCCACTTGTAATGATACCAATAGTTGTCCCACTTTTTCCGCTTCGGCGACAGCGGCGGCTGCGCCGCCTCGATCCGCGCTTCCTCCGCGACCCTTTTGAGGGCCTCCTGCTTCAGCATTTCTTCAGTTTTGTATACGACGTTTTCGTCGGCGCGCTTCTTTTTCACGGCGTCACGGGCCTCTCGGCTTCATTCATTGGCTGACGGGCTGGCATAGGCTGGCTTGGCTAGGCTGGCGCGGCGAACCCGCGCCAGCTGCGCCATCTGCGCTGTATGCGCCACCCGCGCCACTCGCGCCACTTGCGTCATCTGCGCCGCTTGCGCCACCCGCGCCATGCCCTGCGCATAACCTTTATTTTACACAAGGCATGGCGGCAATTCAATGGACTGCGCCGCTATTTTACAGATTATTCACTTTCGCTTTACGTTGCGTTTGCAGGAGCGCCCGGCCGGCCCGCCAGCATATCTGCCTGCCTAGCCGCCCGTCGGCTGCCCGCCCGCCTGCTTCTGCCTGGATTCCTCGCGGATCTGCCCGCGCTTGATCTTGCCGCCGACGGTCTTGGGCAACTCGTCCACAAATTCCACGATGCGCGGGTACTTGTAGGGGGCCGTGACTTTCTTGACGTGGCTCTGCAGCTCCCTGGCCAGGGCGTCGCACGGCTCAAAGCCCTTCGCCAGCACTATGGTCGCCTTCACGATCTGCCCGCGCAGCGGGTCCGGCGCCGCCGTGACCGCGCACTCGACGACCGCCGCGTGCTCCAGCAGGGCGCTCTCGACCTCGAACGGGCCGATCCTGTAGCCCGAGCATTTGATTATGTCGTCGTCGCGGCCGACGAACCAGTAATAGCCGTCCGAGTCCATCCACGCGATGTCGCCCGTGTTGTAGCAGCCCTCGCGCCAGGCGCTTTTCGTGAGCGCCTCGTCCTTGTAATAGAACTTGAACAGGCCGGGCGGCACGAACTTGTCAACGCCCCTGACGACGAGGCGACCCTCGATGCCCTCGTCGCACGGGCTGAAGCTGTCGTCCACGACGGCGATGTCGTACAGCGGCGACGGCTTGCCCATGGAGCCGGGCCTCGGCTCGAACCACTCGAAATTCGCGAGCAGCACGGGCGACTCGCTCTGCCCGAAGCCCTCTATTATGCCGAGCCCAGTCAGCGCCTTCCACTGGTTGTAGACCTCCGGGTTAAGCGGCTCGCCCGCCGTCGAGAAATGCCTGATGGACGAGAGGTCGTAGCTCCTGACGTCCTCCTGGATCATGAAGCGGTACATGGTCGGCGGCGCGCAGAACGTGACAATCGAATATTTCTGCATGACGCCGAGCATTTTGGCGGGCACGAACTTGTCCATGTCATACGCGAAAATCGACGCGCCGGAGAGCCACTGCCCGTATATCTTGCCCCAGCCGAACTTCGCCCAGCCGGAATCCGACACGGTCATGTGCAGGCCGCCGTCCGCGACGCGCTGCCAGTACTTGGCCGTCGTGATGTGGCCCAGCGGGTACGAGTAGTCGTGCATGACCATCTTGGGCATGCCCGTCGTGCCGGACGTGAAGTACATGAGAAAATAGTCGGACAGCCCGCTCGCCGCGCTTCCGGAGGGGCGCTCGAACGCGTCCGCGCTCTTTTGCACTTCGGAGTGGAAGTCCCAGACGCGGCAGGCGCCCATATCGCCCGTCGCTCCAGCGCTAGGCGCGCCACCCAAGCCGTCCGAGCCAATGCTGGCGCCCGCCCCGCCTGCTTTCGCGCCATCTGCGCCATTTGCGCCCGTTCCCGCGCCCGCCCCGCCGGCGGCAGGCGATTCGCGCCGCTCCGCCGGCCCCCCGCGCGCGACGACGAGATTCCTGACGGTCGGCGACTCAGGCAGCGCGCCGCGCATGGCGGCCATCAGCCCCTCGTCGTCCAGCATGACGATGGCCGACACGTTCGCCGCGTTGTTGCGGTAGGCGATGTCCTTTTGCGTCAGCTGCGACGTCGCTGGTATGACCACGGCGCCGAGCTTGTGCAGCGCGACGGCGCATATCCAGTATTCGTAGCGCTGCTTGAGGATCAGCATGACAAAATCGCCCTTCCCGACGCCGATGCGGGAAAAGAAGTTCGCCGCGCGGTTGCTCAGGGCGCGCATGTCGGAAAACGTGAAGTCCCTCTCGCCCCCGCCGTCGTCGATCCACAGCAGCGCCCGCCTCTGCGGCTCGGCCTCGGCCCAGGCGTCCACGACGTCGAAGCCGAAATTGAAGCTGTCGGGCGCGCTGATCCGGTAGTTCGCGACAAAGTCCTCGTATGAGCTAAATTCGGTGCGTTCCAAAAATCTGTTCAACATTCAATAAAGCCTCCATAGCAGCAACTCCCGCCCGCGCCCCCGCAACCGCGCCGGC
>JAISFK010000201.1 GCA_031263625.1 Clostridiales bacterium | reverse complement strand
GCGCTTTGGCGCATTGGCACTGCGGCGCGCGGGCGCTACGGCGCTGAGCGGAGCGTGGCATAGTGTGCAGAGCCGGGCGAGCAAGGCTGAGCCGAGTGCTGCGCGCGCGGGCGTTGCGGCACGAGGCGGGGCATGTCGGGGATCCGGGCGAGGATATAGAGCGTGGACGATGGATTGGGGCAAGCATTTGCGGGCGGCATTTTCAGCGACGGCGCCGCGCTGTGGTTTTCCCGCGAGCTGGGCGAGCCGACGCCTGTCCAGCTGGAGGCTTGGAAGGCCATTGCATCCGGCAGGCACGCGCTTGTTTCCGCGCCGACCGGCACCGGCAAGACGCTGGCCGCGTTTTTCGTTTTCATCGACAGGCTTGGCGCCCTGGCCCGCGCGGGCGCCCTGAAACAGGAGCTGCATCTCGTCTATGTGTCGCCGCTCAAATCGCTGGCCAGCGACATCCGCGAGAACCTGCGCAGGCCCCTGGACGGCATCGCGGCCGCCGAGCGGCTGTTGCGGAGCGGCGAGCGGGAAGGGCCCGGCGACCGTTCGCCAGCCAGTTGCTGGGCAGGCGGCCAGGCTGGCGGCTCGCAGGCTATTGCCGCCGAGCGGTTGCGGAGCGGCGAGCCGGATGATGGCTCCGGCGGCTGTCCGGGCACCCGGCTGGGCGGCATCGCGGCCGCCGAGCGACGACGGCGCGGCGAGCCGGCTGGGGCCGTCGATCCGCTGCGGAGCGTCGAACCGGCTGGGGCCGGCGGCCGCAGCCGTCGCGCGGGCGCGCAGGCGGGCGGCGCGCAGCCTGCCGCCGCCGCTGGACGCTGGCAGCCCATAAGCGTCGCGGTGAGGACGGGCGACACGACGCCCTCTGAGCGCCGCGCCATGTCCAAGTCGCCGCCGCATATCCTCATAACGACGCCCGAATCCCTGTATCTTCTGCTGACAAGCGAATCCGGCCGCTCCATTCTGAAAACGGCGCGCGCCCTCGTCATCGACGAGCTGCACGCGCTCGCCAATTCCAAGCGCGGCGCGCACCTCATGCTGTCCGCCGCCCGCCTCGACATGCTTTGCGGATCGCCCCTGCAGCGCATTGGCCTGTCCGCGACCATAGAGCCGCTTGAAAAGGCGGCCGAGTATCTGTCTCCGGACGGCGCCGCCGTCGTCGCGCCGAAAATGGCCAAGCGCTTCAAAATCGAAGTGGACAGCCCGTTGCCGGAAGACGGCTCGCTGCCGGCCGGAACCGTCTGGCCGGAGCTTGCGCGCGCCGTGTACGCGCAGTGCGCCTCCGCGCGCTGCGCCATCGCGTTTGTGGACGGGCGCATGATGTCCGAGAAGCTGGCCCACTATGTGAACGAGATCGCGGGGGACGGCTTCGCGCGGACGCACCACGGCAGCCTCGCCAAAGAGCGCCGCCAGGAAGCGGAGCGGGATCTGCGCGACGGGAAGCTGCGGCTGCTCTGCGCCACATCGTCCATGGAGCTGGGCATTGACGTCGGCGAGATTGACGCGGTCATGCAAATCGGCTGCCCCGGCTCGATCTCCAGCGCCATGCAGCGCGTCGGGCGGGCGGGCCATAATCCGGGGCGCGTCAGCGTCATGCGCATGTTTCCGCGGACGGCGCCCGAAAGCCTGTACTGCGGGCTGACGGCCCAAGTGGCGCGGGACGGCGGCATTGAGCCCCTGCATGTGCCGGAGGGCTGCCTTGACGTGCTCGCCCAGCACCTCGTGTCCATGGCGTCCGGGCCGGCGCCGTGCAGGATTGACGGCGACGGCGGGATTATGGCGCTCCTGGCCCGCGCATATCCGTTTCGCGGCGTCGCGCGCGGGCAGGTGGACGCCGTGCTGAAAATGCTGGCGGGCGATTTTGAGCACTCGCGCGACATCCCCGCCCGCCCCAAGGTTCTGTACGACCGGCTGCACGGCCTTGTCGCGGGCGACGCGTACAGCAGGCTGCTGGCCCTGTCCGCAGGCGGCACGATACCCGACAGGGGCCTGTACGCGGTGCGCGCGGAGGACGGCGCCCGGCTCGGCGAGGTTGACGAGGAATTTGTGTTCGAGGCCAGAGTGGGCGACAAGTTCCTGCTTGGGGCGTTCGCGTGGCGGATAACGGGCATTGGCAGGGACGCGGTGACTGTGGCCCAGGCGGCGCCTTCGGGCGCACAGCCGCCGTTCTGGAGAGGGGATCGGGCCGGCAGGCCCATGCAGACAGGGCTTGCGTTTGGCGCCCTGCTGCGCGAGCTGGGCCGGCTATGCGCCGCCGAAGCCCCGGAGCGCTCGACCGACGGCCGTCTGCGCGGCGGGCAGTCGCCGGAGGGCTTTGGGCAGGAAGGCTTGCCTCCGGGCGGGGCGCAGCCGGAGGAATTGGCGCCGAAATGGTTGCAGCCGGATGGAGTGGCGCCGGAAGGGTTGAAGCTGGACGGAGTGGCGGATGAAAGCCTGCCGCCGATGGAAGCGGCGCCTGAATGGCTGTTGCCGGGCGAGGCGCGGACGGAGGGGGGATTGCCGTCGGAGGAATCGTCAGAGGAATCGTCGGAGGAATCGTCGGAGGAATCGGGGCAGGAATGGCTGTTGCCGGACGAGGCGCGGCCTGGCGATGCGCAGCCGGGCGGGAGATCGCCGCGCGCGAGCCTGCTGCATCGGCGCCTGCTCGGCTTCGGGCTGAACGGCGCGGCCGCGCTCGGCGCGGGCGCGTACATAAGGCGCCAGATCCGCTCGACAGGCGTTCTGCCGGACGACAGGACGATAATCGCGGAGCATTTTCGCGACGAGGCCGGCGACCATCAGCTGATGATCCACTCCGTATTCGGCCGGAAGGTCAACGCGCCGCTCGCGCTGCTGGCCCAGGACGCTGCAAAGCGGATGGCGGGCATTGACGTCAGCGCGTTTGACGACGACGACGGGATTTTGCTGTTCCCGTACAGCGAGCGGGGCCTGCCGCTGGGGATTCTTCAGTCCATAGATCGCGGAAACGCCAAAAACATCCTCTCCGCCATGCTCCCGGCCACGCCGCTGTTTGGCATGGCGTTTCGCTACAACGCGGCCAGGTCGCTCATGATGGGCGTCCGCAAGCGCGGGCGGCAGCCCCTGTGGATACAGCGGCTGCGCGGCATGGAGCTGCTGGACAGGATAGCGCGCGAGGAGGGCCACCCGCTGATCGCCGAAACCCGGCGCGAATGCCTGGACGACTACTGGGATCTGCCGGGCCTCGATCTCGTGCTGCGCGGCGTTGAATCCGGCGAAATTGCCGTGGCGGAGCTCTGCCACGATCTGCCGTCGCCCATGTCGCTGCCGCTGCGCAGGCAGGTTGAAGCGAAGCTGATGTACGAATACGATCCGATCACGAGCGGCATAGCGGGCGCGTCCGGAGACGCGCTTGCCGCAGCGCTGTCGGAGGCGGGGGGCGACGCGGGCGGCGCGCTGCTCAAGCCGGATCAGGGGCAGCTCGGCCGCGCGTCCGAGAGGCCGCGCGCGCCCGGCGACGAAGCGCAGCTCCACGCGCTGCTCATGGCCGAGGGCGATCAGCTGGCCGAGGAAACCGAATCGCCGGCCGAGTGGCTGGAGCGGCTGGCGCAGGAGGGCAGGGCGCTGTATATCGAGCCGGGGCTGTGGATAGCGGCCGAGCACGCCGGCGAGTACGAGGC
>JAISFK010000176.1 GCA_031263625.1 Clostridiales bacterium | reverse complement strand
ACAATGACTATGCAAACAGGGGGTGGCGAATCATGACGACTGTCGTCTATGACAGTCCCGAAGCGGAAAATGCGGCGGCCAGGATTTACAAAAGGCTGTCGGCCGACGGCAACCGCGCCGTTCTGATGGATTCCGGGCGCTATATTGCCGAAAGCCGGGCGGCGCAAAATGGCGGCAAGTCGATTTTCATCGGGCACGGCCCGCTCGCGGAAAAAAAGCTGCGGCGCATTGCCAGGCCGGAATACGACGCGCATGGCATGAAGTACGGGTTCAGCGGCGGCACCTGCGTTTTGCTCGCGCGGAAGGATCTGAGCTTCCGGGAGCAGACCGAGTTTCTGAAATACGCCGACGAAAGGCTGCGGCATCATCAGGGGCGCGGGCTGGTAGCGGCGAGCGAATACACCGACCCGGACGCCAGAGAGGATGACCTGGGTACGGCGGCCAAGGAATTTGTGTCCGGCATGAAGGACTGGTACTTCGACGGCGACAGCTCGGCGGCGGGGATTGCAATAAAAACCGGCCTGACCGTCGCCTTTTCGCCGCTGATCGCGCTGGCCGGGGCCGCTGGCCTGGTCGCCGCCGCCTGCCAGGCCGGCTCCGCCGCCATGGACCGGCGCGAGATGCTGGAAACGCAGTACCGGCTGCTGTCGCTTGAGTTTGAAAAGCATGGGCTGCGGCGCTTTCTGCTGGGGCGGCCCGCCGGCAAATGTCAGGGCAAAGGCCAGCGAGGCCAAAACGGGGGCGGGGGCGCGGATGCGGAGGCAGATGCGGGCGCGGGCGTGGGCGCGGAGGCGGGCGCAGGCGCGGGCACGGGAGCGGCCGCACATTCGGGCGCAGCTGCGAGCGCAAACAACGCGAGGCCGCATGAGGAAGCCGCACATTCGGGTGCGGTTGCGAGCGCGAATGCAGACGCGAACGCAAACGCGGGCGCGAACGCAGATGCGAAGCCGCGCAAGAGCGCCGCGATTTTGGTTGCGAGATCGCATTCCGCATTTGCCGCCGCAGCCAATGCAGGCGCCAATGCGGGCGCCAAGCGGCCCATGGCTGTTCCGGCATTCGGCGAGCTTGACAGGCTCGCGGGGCTTTCGGGCGTGAAGAAAACCGTCAGGGAAATCGTGACTTTTCTGCAAAAGCGCGGCAAGAACGCCGTCCCCTGCCTGCACATGGTGTTTCGCGGGAATCCCGGCACCGCCAAAACCACCGTGGCGAGGATCATGGCCCGGATATTTGCCGAGGCGGGCATAACGGACAAAAACCTGCTCGTGGAAACCGACCGCGCGGGGCTGATTGGCGGGTATGTCGGCCAGACGGCGCTGAAAACCGAGAAGCAGATCAACAAGTCGCTGGGCGGCGTCCTGTTCATCGACGAGGCGTACTCGCTGTTCGCGAGCGACAGCCAGGATTACGGCAACGAGGCCGTGGCGACGCTCGTAAAGGCCATGGAGGACAAGCGCGACAAATTCGCCTGCATACTGGCGGGGTATCCGGACGAGATGGACAGCATGATTGGCATGAATCCCGGCATGAGGGACAGGGTGCAGTTTTACATCGACTTCCCCGATTACACGGAGGCGGAGCTCATGCAGATATTCGAGAAATTCTGCGCGGACAAGAGGTATGAGCTGTCCGAGCCCGCGCGAGCGGCGATATCCGCCGAATTTGCCCGCCTGGCGCGCGCGAAAAGCAAAAATTTCTCCAACGGGCGGCTGGTCCGCAAGGTGTTCGAGCGCGTCTGCATAAAGCAGGCGCAGCGCTCCGACGACAGCGTCATCGCCGACGCGGACGTCGCGGAGGCGCTTGCCGAGCCCGACATCGCGGCGATGCTGAAAAGCGGGCGCGCAAAAATTGGCTTCGCCGCAGAGTCATGATATACTGTTGCTATTGTTGCTATTAAAGGAGCGCGCAGGATATGCTTTTGACCATCACCTACACTGGAGAGAACGCGACAGATTTGGGCTACCTGCTCTATAAAAACCCGTCCCGGCCGCAGACGTTCGAGCTGAACTACGGGAAGGCGCATGTCTTTTATCCCGAAGCGACGGAGATGCGCACGACGGCGGCGCTGCTGCTGGACATCGATCCAATCGAGCTGGCGCTCGGCAAGGCCGGCTCGGCGGGCGGCGGCGGCAACGGCAGAGGTGGCGGCGGCAACGGCAGAGGTGGCGCCGGCAACGGCGGTGGCGGCGGCGGCAACAGTGGCGGCGGCGGGCTGTTCGACTACGTCAACGACCGGCCCTATGTGTCGTCGTCCTTTATGAGCACGGCGATTTCAAAGGTATACGGCACGGCCATGACGGGGCGGGCGGACGCGCGCCAGGCGCTGTCCGACTCGCCGCTGGATCTGTCGGCGACTGTCGCGATGCTGCCCTGCCGGGGCGAGCAGGAGAAGCTGCGCAGCGTTTTTGAGCCGCTGGGCTATGAGGTCGGCTACGAAACGTTCGTGTCCGACGAGAAATTCCCGGACTGGGGCGAGAGCGAATACGTGAACCTGACCATTCGCGGAAAGGTTCGCCTGCGCGACCTTTTGAGGCATCTCTACGTGCTGATGCCCGTGTTCGACAGGCAAAAGCACTATTGGATTGGCGCGGACGAAGTGGAAAAGCTGCTGCGGGCCGGCGAGGGCTGGCTGCCCGGCCATCCGGAAAAGGCGTATATCGCGGGGCGCTACCTGTACCGCCGGCGCTCCCTTGCGAACATGGCGTTCGAGCGCCTGGCCGCGGCCAACGCGGCTGACGGCGAAATGCTGGCGGCCGACGTCCAAAAAACCGATGAGGCGCCGAGCGAAATGCCGAGCGAAAATCCCGGCGAAAAGCCAGATGAAACGCCGAGCGAAACGCCCGGCGAAACACCCGGCGAAATGCCAGTCCCAAAGCCGAATCTGAATATGCGGCGCCTCGGCGGCGTGGTCGCCGCGCTGAAAGGCTGCGGCGCGAAACGCGTCATCGACATCGGCTGCGGGGACGGCAACCTGCTGGCCCTGCTCGTCAAGGAGCGCCAGTTCACGCATATCGCCGGGGCGGACGTGTCCTGCGCGGCGCTCGCGCGGGCGGGCGAAAAGCTGCAGCTGGGGCGGGCCGGGGACGCCATGCGCGAGCGGGTCGAGCTTTTCCAAGGCTCGCTCACATACAGGGACGCGCGGTTTTCGGGCTATGACGCGGCCTGCGTCGTAGAAGTCGTCGAGCATCTGGACATCCCGCGCCTCGCCGCGTTCGGGCGCGTGCTGTTCGAGTTTGCCAGGCCGCCCGTCGTGGTGCTGACCACTCCGAACCGGGAGTACAACGCCGGCTACGAAAGCCTGCGCGGCGGCGAGCTGCGGCACGGCGACCACCGCTTTGAGTGGACGCGGGCCGAATTCCGGGACTGGGCGGGCCAAATGGCTCGCAAATTCGGATACGCCGTGCGGTTTTCCGAAATCGGCGACGCAGACGAAACTCGCGGGGCGCCGACGCAGATGGGGGTGTTTTCGATATGCGGATAGAGATTCCCGAAATCGCCGCGGTGGCGCTGGTGGGCGTGTCCGGCAGCGGCAAATCGACCTTTGCCGGGCGGTTCTTCAAGCCCACGGAGGTGCTGTCCTCCGACTATTTCCGCGCCCTCGTGTCCGACGACGAGAACAACCAGCAGGCGACGCCGCAGGCGTTCGACGCGCTGTACTATGTCGCCGGGAAGCGCCTGGAGCTGGGCCTGCTGACCGTCATAGACGCGACCAATGTGCAAAAGGAGGCGCGCGCGTCCGTGCTGCGCCTCGCGAAAGAGCAGAACTGCCACGCGGTGGCGATCGTGCTGGACATGCCGGAAAAGCTGTGCAGGGAGCGCAACAAAAACCGCCCCGGCCGCGATTTGGGCGGCCGCGTCATCGCGCGGCAGGGCGAGCAGCTGCGCCGCTCCATCCGCTTTCTGCGCAAAGAGCGCTTTCGCTATGTGTACGTGCTGAAAAGCGAGGACGAGCTTGACGGCGTCGAGATCGCCCGCGTCCCGCTGTGGAACAACCGGAAAGGCGAAGCCGGGCCGTTTGACATCATCGGCGACGTTCACGGCTGCTACGGCGAGCTCTGCGCCCTGCTCGGCAGGCTCGGGTACGCGGTTGACAGGGAGAATTTCGCCGCCTCGCCGCCGGAAGGGCGCAGGGCGGTATTCCTCGGCGACATCTGCGACAGGGGGCCGGACAGCGCCGGGGCGCTGCGCCTCGTGATGGGCATGGTTCGGTCGGGCGCGGCCTGCTGCGTCGCCGGGAACCATGACGCGAGGCTGCTGAAAAAGCTGCGCGGCGCCAACGTGCAGCTTAACCACGGGCTCGGCGAAACCATGGAGCAGCTCAGCGCTCAGAGCGAGGAATTTATCGAGGAGGCCAAAGCCTTTCTGGACGGCCTTGTCAGCCACTATGTTTTTGACAGCGGCAGGCTGGTGGTCGCCCACGCGGGGCTGAAAGAAAAATACCAAGGACGCGCCAGCGGGCGCGTCCGCGACTTCTGCCTGTACGGCGACACCGCCGGCGAGATCGACGAATACGGCCTGCCCGTGCGGCTGCCGTGGGCGAGCGAGTACCGGGGCAAGGCGACCGTGGTCTACGGGCACACGCCCGCGCCGGACGTGGAGGCGGTCAACAACACGTACTGCATTGACACCGGCTGCGTGTTCGGCGGCAAGCTGACCGCGTTCCGCTATCCCGAAAAAGAGATCGTCCAGGTCGCCGCGGAGCGGACGTACTGCGCCCCGGCTAGGCCGGTTTCGGGCGGGCCCGCCGCAGGCGGCGGCGCGGCGGCGAGGGGCCCGGCAATGGGGGGCGATAGCGACGCTGGCGGCGTCAGTGACGGCATCGCCCCGGACGCTGGCGGCGCTAGTGGTACTGGCTACTACGGCGCTGGTGGCGCTGGTGGCGCTGGCGGCGGCACGGGCGGCGACGGCACGGGTGGCGCAACGAGCGCCGATGGCGTCAGTGGCACTGGCGGCGACGGCGGGGCGCCACGCGCTGGCGACGTACTGAACATTGACGATGTGCTGGGGCTGAGATACGTTTCCACGCGCCTGCGCCGCAGCATCAAGATCAACGCCGAAAACTCGGCCGCCGCGCTTGAGGTTATGAGCCGCTTCGCGGCCGACCCGCACTGGCTGATCTATCTGCCGCCCACCATGTCCCCCTGCGAGACGAGCAGCCTGCCGGACTATCTGGAATACCCCACCGAGGCTTTCGGCTACTACCAGTCGCGCGGCGTCGGCGAGGTGGTGTGCGAGCAGAAGCACATGGGCTCGCGGGCGGCGATCGTTCTATGCAAAGACGCGGAAACCGCCGCCGAGCGGTTCAAGGCGAGCGACGGCAGCTTTGGGATCATATACACCAGAACCGGGCGGCACTTTTTTGACGACTCCGAAACGCAAAACGCCATTTTGGCCCGGCTTCAAAAGGTTCTGGGCGCGTCCGGCTTTTGGGACGATTTTGGCACCGGCTGGGTATGCCTCGACGCCGAGCTCATGCCGTGGTCGTCCAAAGCGCGGAAGCTGCTGGAAGAGCAGTACGCCCCCGCCGGGCGCGCCGGGCGCAGCGGCCTGGCCGCGGCCATTGGCGCCATCGGGCAAGCCGCCGCGACGGGAGGAGCATCGGGCGACGGCGTGGCCTACAACGGGCCCAGCGCGGAAGCGCAGTCCAGGCGAAACGCCGATCTGCCCGCCCTGCTGGAACGCTACCAGAACCGCGCCGCCGCGCTGGATCTGTACACAGACGCCTACCGACGCTACTGCTGGGACGTGAAGAGCCTGGACGACTACCGCATAGCGCCGTTCCACGTCCTTGCGACGGAGGGCAGGACTTGGTGCGGCGAAAGCCACGCCTGGCACATGGAAACCATCGCGAAATACATGGCGGGGGCGGATCCGATTTTCACGGCGACCGACTATCTGCGCGTGAGCCTGCTCGACGAGGCCAGCGTGGCCGCCGGCGTGAAATGGTGGGAGGAACTGACGGCCGCTGGCGGCGAGGGCATGGTGGTCAAGCCGCTCAGCTTCATCGCGACAAAGGGAAGCGAGCTGCTGCAACCCGCCGTCAAGTGCAGGGGGCGGGAGTATCTGCGGATTATCTACGGCCCCGAGTATATGCTCGGGGACAACTTGGCGCGGCTCAAAAAGCGCTCGCTGTCGAAGAAGCGCGGCCTTGCGCTGAGCGAATTCGCGCTCGGCGTGGAAGCGCTGGAGCGGTTCGCGCGGAACGAGCCGCTGTACCGCGTGCACGAGTGCGTGTTCGGGGTGCTGGCGATGGAAAGCGAGCCGGTTGACCCAAGGCTATGACGGCGCGGCGGTTCCATTGAGCTGTAACGTTTAGGCGCAGTCCGGCACGAATGTGATCGGGGCGAGGGCGGCGCGCGCCTTGCCAGGCTGTTGCCAGACTGTTGCCGGGCTGCGCGCCGCTTTCGCCCGTTTTGGCGGCTGCGCGCCGCCGCCCTCGCCATGCCTGGCGTCAGTAGTTGAACGCGGCCACCTCGAAATACGCCTGCGGGTGCGAGCAGGCGGGGCAGCGCTCCGGGGCCGAGGCCCCCGTGTGGACGTAGCCGCAGTTGCGGCAGCGCCATTTTGTCTCGGCGTCCTTTTTGAACACCGTGCCCGCCTTCAGGTTGTCGAGCAGCGCCTGGTAGCGCTTTTCGTGCTCCTCCTCGACCTCCGCCACCTCGCGGAACATGTTCGCTATCGCCGCAAAGCCCTCGTCGCGCGCCGTCTGCTCGAACCCCTTGTACATCGACGTCCACTCGCTGTGCTCGCCGTCAATCGCGCTCTGCAGGTTCTGTTCCGTGCCGCCTATGCCGGACAGTAGCTTGAACCAGAGCTTCGCGTGCTCCTTCTCGTTGCCGGCGGCCTCCGTGAAAATGCCCGCGATCTGCTCATAGCCCTCTTTTTTTGCGACGCTCGCGAAATATGCGTATTTGTTCGTCGCCTGAGACTCGCCCGAAAATGCCTCTTGCAGATTCTTCTCGGTCTTGCTGCCTTTCAGTTCCATAACAATCCCCCATTCCCGGCGCTCCGCAAGCTCCCCCGCGCGCGCCAAATCAAAATGATAAAACAATAAATGCGCCCTGTCTGTCTGCTGGGCTGCTAGGCTACCCTGTCTGCCTGCATGCCTATATATATGATATGCCTATATGTAATCCATTCGGATGTTTTTGCCTATGCGGAAAATCGGGATCCCCAGCCTCGCGGAGCGCTCCGCGAACGGTGCAAGGCTGTCGCCGCACGGCAGCCTGTCGCCGCGGGCCAAGCCGCTGCCGCAGGCCAGATTGCTGCCGCAGGCCGGCCCTTTGCCGGCGCGCCCATCGCTCTCGCCTGCGCCCCCCTCGCCTGCCGGCCCTTTGCCGGCGCGCGCTTCGCCGCCCCCGCCCCCGCCATCGCCGGGCATGACGACGCTGAACGCCACCGGCAGCCCCAGCGCGTCGGACAGCGCGAGCGCCGCGTCCAGGCCTTCGTCCAGATCGGCGGCGGTCGTGGCGGACAGCATGTTCGCGTTGTTCACGATGGCGTCGAATTTGAGCCTCGCGCTGTCCTGTATGTCGGCGAACGCCCGCTCTATCTGCGGGATCGTCGCCGTCATCGGCCGCCTGATGTTGACCACGAAGAACATGGCCGCGCCGTTCGCCGCAAACTCCTCGCGGTATCGCGACACCGCCTTGGCGCCGATGTCGTCGCCGCCCACGTCAAACACGGCCTTTACGCCCTTGTCCTCGAACAGCCCGCCGATCTCGGCGGGCAGCGCGGGCACGTCCACGTTGGAGCCGGCGTACCTGGACGCCACGACCCGTATGCCGCCGGCCTCCAGGGCGGCGCGGGCGTCGGACGCCCGAAAGTACGGGTTCACGATGTCAAAGTCCACGATGGCCGTCCTGTTGCCGCCCCGCGCGAGGTCGAGCGCGAAATTGACCGCCGTTTCCGTCTTGCCGCTGCCGTAGTGCCCCGCGAACACAAAGCAGCGCTTGCCTGCGAACAGTTCTGAAATCATATAATACCGCGCCTCGAAATAATGTATGCCGCCTCCTGCTCGAACGACCTGTAGCGCTCCGCCTCGTCCAGCCGCTCGTATGCCTTGCCAAAGTGGTGCTTCATGTATTCCGGCACGGCCGCGGACAGCTCGCGCAGCACGCCGTCGGAGAGCTTGAAGCGGAAAATGTCGCCGGGCTCGCACTCCGCCACGTGCGCGAGCGCCTTCACCGCGCCGCCCGAAATGGGCATGGCGTTTTTGCCGGCCGCCGCCAGGCAGCTCTCGCCGCCGCAGATCAGGCCGTACCCGTACATGCTGAAAAAGCGCCGCTCGCCGTCCGCCAGCGGCCTCCCGCACGCGGAGCACCTGTCGAGCATCGGGGCGAACCCCGAGAGCGCCAGAATCCTTATTTCAAACACGCGCGCCACAAATTCCGGCGGCGCGCCCCTGTGCGCGAGCATGTGCAGCGAGTTGAGCAGCGTTTGCAGCGCCTCCGTGAACTGCTGCGCGGGCGGCATGACGTCCAGCGCGATCTCGATCATGTGCGCGGCGCAGGCGTAGCGGGCGACGTCCGCGCGTATGCCGTAAAACAGCTCGATCGGCTTGCCGGACGTGAGAATATAGCGATCCCTGCTCCGAAACAGCTTGTACTCGCCGAGCGTCAGCAGGCCCGCCGTCGCCGCGAGCTTGCTCTTCTGGTTGCGTATGCCCTTCGCGTAGCACTCGATCTTGCCCTGCTCGGCGGTCAGAATCGTCAGATACCTGTCCGCGTCGCGCGAGCTGACCGCCTTCGCCACGAGCCCCGTCACGGTTTCGTGTTCCATCCTCAGCCCCCGCCCGCGTCGCTGCCGTAGCCCATGCGCCTGAGCGCGGCCGCGTCATTGCGCCAGTCCTTCTTCAGCTTGACCCACAGGCTCAGGAACACCTTCCGGCCGAAGGCGCGCTCCAGATCCAGCCGCGCGGCGGCCCCGATCTTTTTCAGGGACTCGCCGTTTTTCCCGATGATGATTTTTTTGTGCGACTCCTTCTCGCAGTAAAGGACGGCGTATATTTCAAGCGCAGTCCCCCTGTCGTTCGGGGCAAATCGCTCGACCTCCGTTTCAATGCCGTGCGGAACCTCCTCGTCCAGCAGCTGCAGCGCCTTTTCCCGCACAGTGTCCGCGGCCAGCTGGCGCTCCGTCTGATCCGTGACGGAGTCCGTCGGGTACAGCGGCGGCCCCTCGGGTAGCAACCTGCGGATCTCTGGCAGTATGCGCTCAAGGCCGTCGCCCGTCCTCGCCGATATGGGGATCACGGCCTCAAAGGCGCTCCGCGCGCTCAGCCGCCCTATCAGCGGGAGCAGGCTGTCCTTCTGCACGAGGTCCGTCTTGTTGATGAGCAGGACGACCGGTATGCGGGCGCCCTCGGCCAGCTTCAGCAGCTCCAGATCCTGGCCGTCAAAGTCCTTGCTGCGCGCGTCAACGAGCAGCAGTATCAGATCTACGTCGCGAACCGCCGCCCTCACGCTTCTCATCATGTGCTCGCCGAGCTTGTTCTTGGGCGAGTGCGCCCCCGGCGTGTCTATGAATATGATCTGGCAGCCGTCGGACGACAGCATCGCCTTGATGTTTTTCCGCGTCGTCTGCGGCTTGCTCGAAACAATCGCGAGCTTCTCGCCCGTGAGCCTGTTCAGCAGCGTGGACTTGCCCGTGTTCGGCCTCCCCGCGAGGCAGGCGAAGCCCGCCCTGTAGCCCGCCCAGCCGGACTCGGCTCCTGGCGCGGCCCCTGGCACGTTCCCGGACGCGGCCTCAGAGGCCGGCGGCTGCGCGCCCGCTGGCGCGCAGCCGCTCGATTCGCCTGCATTGCCGGCGGCAACGTCTGCGGCGCTGCCAGCGCCAGCATCGGCCTCGCCCAGCGCGGATTCGTCAGCCGCGCCAGCCTCGCCGCCCGGCACGGATCCGCCGGGCCCGCCGGCCTCGCCGCTGTTGCTGGCGGGCCTCGCCTGGCCGACGGCGGCCAGGGCGCGCTCCTGCAGCGCTTTCATGGCCTTTTCGCCCTCCGGCGCGTCGTGGTCGCACCCCATCAGGTGCAGCACGCCGTGCACGGTCAGGAACGCCAGCTCGCGGCTGTACGGGTGGCCGTACTCGTCCGCCTGCTCCGCCGCGCGCGCCGGCGAGATGGCTATGTCCCCCAAAATCGCGCGCCCCGTCTGCGGATCCGTCTCAAGCCCGTCGCCCGCCATCGGAAACGACAGCACGTCGGTAGCCCTGTCCACGCCCCGAAATTCGCGGTTGAGCCGCCGCATCTCGCCGTCGTCCACGAGCCGCGCGCAGACGTCGGCGTCCATGCCCCCGGCCGCGAGCGCAGCCGCGACCGCGCCGTCGCCGCCGCCCGCTCCCATGCCCGCGCCATCGCCTGCGCTTGAACACGTTCTCATGTCCGCGCCAGCGCCATCGCCCGCTCCGGCGCCCGTTCCCGCAATCCTGGCGCCATTGCCCGCTCCCGCGTCCGTTCCCGCGTCCCCGGCGCCCTCGGCCCCGGCCTCGGCCAGGCGCGCCTCGAACGCGGCGCTCGCGGCCTCCGCCATAAGCCGGCGGTCGCCCTCCGAAAACGGCACGTCCCCCTGCTCGTTTGAAATGTCAATAAATAGCTTTGAGCTGATTTTTTTGCCCGCCTTTCTCTCCATTCCATTCTATTCCATCGCGCCGGCCCGCTGCTTGTCCGGCAGCGCCGCCGCGCCGTCCGCTGCGCCGCCCCCCGCGCCATGCCCCGCCGCCAGCGCCCGCGCGGCCTGCTGCGCCGCCATCTGGCGCTGATCGTCCGGATACCTCACGCGCGTGTGGTAATACCCCAGCAGCACGCGCGTGAACGACTTTTTGATCTCGCGCAGATCCCTGATGGTGATCTCGCTGTTCTCAAGCTGGCCGTCGTCCAGCTTCTGCTTCACGATCTTCTCCACCCAGCCGTCTATCTCCTGCTCGTCGCGCATCCCGGACGAGCGGATGGCCGCCTCGCACGAGTCCGCCAGCATGACGATCGCGGACTCGCGGCTCGTCGGGCGCGGCCCCGGATACCTGTAGTCCTCTAGCAGCGCGTTCTCCTCCCCGTAGAGCTTCTGCGCCTTCTTGTAGAAGTACATGACGGGCGTGTCTCCGTGGTGCTCCTTCACGATGTCCATCACGGCCTTTGGCAGCTTGGCCCTCGCGCACAGCTCAAGCCCCTCGCCCGTGTGCGATATGATGATGCTGGCGCTCTTTTCCGGCGGCAGCTCGTCGTGCGGGTTGACGCCGCTCTGGTTCTCGGTGAAAAATTCCGGGTTGTTCAGCTTGCCCACGTCATGGTACAGGGCGCCGGCTTTCGCCACGTAGGCGTTCGCGCCGATCTCGTGGGCGGCCTGCTCGGACATGTAGCTGACCATGAGGCTGTGGTGGTGCGTGCCCGGCGCCTCGAAGCTGAGCCGCATCAGCAGGGGGGTGTTGCCGCTCGACAGCTCCGTCAGGCGCAGCGGCGTCGCCGTGTTGAACGCGCTCTCGCCCAGCGCGATGAGCCCCATCGACAGCAGCGCGGATGCCAGGCTCATGGAAAACAGAATGGCGGCGTCGGCGTAGTATGTGGCCGGCGCCATGATGTCGTTCGCAAAGACCACGAAAAGCCCGGCGTTCACGACGGAGAGCACGAGCGCCGCCCATGTGAGGCGCGAGCGCTGCGCGGCGCTGTACGTCAGCGTCGCCGCCAAAATGCCGCCGATCATGTATATGAGGAGCGTCGCGACGTCCATGCCGGAAAACATGGCCATGACGACTATGATGTACATGTGGGCGGCCAGCGCCGCGTGCAGCCCCAGCAGGTACGCTATGAGGATGGGGGCTATGTACACGGGCGCCGCCAGCTTGCCCAGCGGGTAGATCAGGCGGCATATGAAAAGCCCGAACACTATCAGGAAGGCCAGCAGGACGACGTGCCCCCTGGGGGCGCCCGGCCTGCCGAAGAAGCGGGCGGCGTACAGCGCGAGCAGCACGGTGGCGCATCCGACGACGATGGCGAGCCTCAGCATCTGGCGCGCGTTCGGCTTGCCGGTTTCGATCATGCCGTAGCTCTGCAGCAGCGCCATCGTGTCCTGGCTGACCCTGTCGTCCACGCTCAGGATCCGATCCCCCTTGGAGATGACGATCTTCCGCTCGAGCGCGCCCGCATACGCCTCGTTCCGGCGCTCCTCGGTCTTCTCCCTGTCCTCCTCGACGTTAACCTCGAGCGCGGACTGGGCGAAAAGCGCGGCCATGTTCTTCAGGTTCTGGTTCGCGTATGTTGACAGTATGGCGTTCTGGAGCGCGAGCGCCCTGCCGCTGATGTTGTCCGGCGTGATCTCCAGCTCGGCATACGCGGACACCCTCTGCTTGAAGTCGTTCAGAAATGTCGCCAGCTGGTTCTGCGCGACGCCTGAGAGAATGGCCGCGGCCTGCTCGCGCGAGATCGGCACGCCAAACTCGTCTGACTTGTCCACAAGCCGCGTCACGGACCTGTCCAGCAGCAGCTGCGTGTACGCCTCGGCGCCGGACGCCCCGGACGTGCCGCCGCCGGACCCGGCCGCGCCAGTCCCGCCGCCAGCCGCGCCGGACGCGCTGGCCCCCGACGCGTCCAGAAACACCTTCTGCTCGTTGACGAGCATGTCGGCGAAACTCTCCGCCTTGTCCGTTATCTCCTTCACCTTCGCCGGGTTCTTGGCATACGCCTTGGGGACGGCCGCCGAAGCCTCGCGCGCGTAGCGCTCCGTCTGCGCCTCGTCCACCATGTCGAACGGCGCGGTGATGTCATAGCCGGACTTCTGGTTCGCCTCGACGCGGTAGCGGGCGGGCGCGACCGCGCCTGCCGCCGTCAGAAACACGGCGGCGGCCATGGCCGCAAGGACGTACATGTAATAGTACCTGCCGTCCCCGAAGGCTTTGAAGGAGCCGAACGCTCTAAATGTCCGCAGTCTCTCACGCATAGTCTGTTCGCCCAATCGCTCAGCCGCCTCTCAGCCGCCACTCAGTTGCATCACAGCCGCTAACCAGCCAATCGCCGCCGCTCAGCCGCCTTTTGCCGCCGCGCCTCTCAGTTGCCGCTCGGCCGCCCTTTGCCGCCGCGCCTCGCGGATCCGGCGGCTCTGCCGGCCGCGCCCTGGCCCACGCCCCCGCGCCTTTTCGCGGCCTCGCCGCGCGCCGACGCCCGCCTCTCGTATTCCTCATACGCCTTGATGATCTTCCGGACGAGCTCGTGCCTCACGACGTCCCTGTCGGTGAGGTGCACGAACCTGACGCCCTCCACCGCGCCCAGTATCTTGGCCGCCTCCCGGAGGCCGGATTTTTTGTCCGGCGGCAGGTCCATCTGCGTGATGTCGCCCGTCACCACCACCTTGGAGCCGAAGCCCAGGCGCGTCAGGAACATCTTCATCTGCTCCGTCGTCGTGTTCTGCGCCTCGTCCAGAATGATGAACGAGTTGTCCAGCGTCCGGCCGCGCATGTACGCGAGCGGCGCTATCTCTATCATGCCCTTCTCGAAGTAGCGCGAGTACGCCTCCGCGCCCATCGTGTCGTACAGCGCGTCGTACAGCGGGCGCAGGTACGGATCCACCTTGTTCTGCAAGTCGCCCGGCAGAAAGCCCAGCTTTTCGCCGGCCTCGACGGCCGGCCGCGTCAGGACGATCCGCTCGGCCTCCCTGTTCTTGAACGCCGTCACGGCCATCGCGACGGCGAGGTACGTCTTGCCCGTGCCGGCCGGGCCTATGCAAAACGTCACGTCGCTGCCCAGTATGGCGTCAACGTACTGCTGCTGCCCGAGCGTCTTGGCCTTGATCTGCTTGCCCTTGTACGTCGTGCAGACGCTCCTGTCGGCCTGGCCGGGCAGCTCGTCCAGCCGGTTCTCGGCGGCGAGGCCGAGAAGGTGGAGCAGGCTCTGGCGGCTCATCTCGCCGCCGCCCTCCGCCAGCTCGCCGAGCCGCGCGAAGACGCGGATGGCGCTGTCGGCCATAAACTCCTCGCCCGTCACGCTGATGGCGCCGTCCCTGAGCAGCACCCTGACCGAAAGCCGCTCCTCTATCAGCCGGACGTTCTGGTCGAGCTGCCCCATCACCGCCATGACGATATCGTTGCCGTCAAAGCGTATGCTCCTGACGACCTGCTCCTGCTGCGCCGCGCCGCTTATGTGCATCAGCCCCCGATACTCCAGAATGATTGCGTTTATTCTGCTATTCTACACCTTTTGGAGGCAAAGGACAATGCTTTCCTCGTTTATGGACAGCGCCTTTTCAAACACGCCCTCCCTGTCGCCCTCCGCTATGTACCCGTCGGCCAGCGTCTCGGCGGCGATGGCCGCGTAGTTGCGCTCCAGCGCGCCCGCGACGCGCCCGCTTCCCGAGCAGGAGAGCCTGATGTGGTTCTGCACCTCGTAGCCGGCCTCCTTGCGCGCGTTCTGTATCTTGCTGACTATCTCGCGCACAAGGCCCTCCTCGATCAGCGCGTCCGTCATGGCGGTGTCCAGCACGACGGTGAGCCCGCGATCCGAGCTGGACACGAAATTGTCCATGCGGGCGGTTTCTATGAGCAGATCGTCCTTCCCCAGCACGATTTCGACGTCGGGGGCAGTGGCCGGAGTGGAGGCGGGGGCAATGGCAGGGGCCGGAGTGGGGGCAGTGGCGGGGGCGGGGGCGCCGTCCGCGCCTGCCCCCGCGCCGCCAGCCGCCGCGCCGCCATCCCCGGCGCCCGAAGCAGCGCCGCCGAGCGTGAACCGCACGGCGCCGGTCGCCTCCAGCTCGCGGACGATCGCGCTGCCGTCGGCCGCCGCAAGGCGCTCGCTTATGCGCGGGAGCAGCTTGCCGTACCTCGGCCCCAGCGTTTTCAGCTGCGGCTTGACGCGATACGCCGCGAACATGCTCGCGTCGCTGACGAGCTCGACCTTCTTCACGTTCAGCTCGTCCGCTATAATCGGGGCGTACGCCATGTCAAACGCGGCGTCGCTCTGCACGTACATCGCCGAGAGCGGCTGCCTGTTCTTGATGCCCGCCGTGTTCCTGCAAGCCCGCCCCAGCGTCACGGCGTCCAGCACGATCCTCATGCCGGCCTCCAGCTCCCTGTCAACGAGCCGCGCGTCGGCCGCGGGGAAGTCGCACAGGTGCACGCTTTCGGGCGCGCCCGCATCGACCGCGCGGACGATGTTCTGGTATATCATCTCCGTCATGAACGGCACGAACGGCGCGAGCAGCCTCGCGAGCGTCGAGAGCGCCGTGTAGAGCGTCATGTAAGCGCTGACCTTGTCCCGCTCCATGCCGTTCTGCCAGTAGCGCTCCCGGCAGCGCCGCACGTACCAGTTGCTCAGCTCGTCCACGAACGCCTGTATGCTTCTCGTGGGCTCCGTGATCCTGTATTCCGTGAGGTCGGCGTCCACCGACGCGACGAGCGTGTTCAGCCTGGACAGCACCCACCTGTCCATGATGTCCAGGCTGCCGAGGTCGAGTTCGGGCGGCGGCGCCGCCGGGTCGAGGCCGGGCGCTCCCGCCGCCGGGCCGAAATTGGGCGCTCCCGCCGCAGGGCCGAAGCCGGGCATATGCGCCGTCGGGCCGAAATCGAGCATATGCGCCGTCGGATCGAACTGGTCGATCTCGGCGTACAGGACATAGAACGCGTAGGTGTTCCACAGCGTGCCGATGAACTTGCGCTGGCACTCGCTCACGGCGTCCGCGTAAAACCTGCACGGCAGCCAGGGCGCGCTGTTCGAGAAGAAGTACCAGCGAACCGCGTCCGCGCCCTGCCGGTCCAGGACATCCCACGGATCCACGACGTTGTTCTTGTGCTTGCTCATCTTCTGGCCGTCCTTGTCCTGCACGTGCCCCAGCACGATGGCGTTCCGGAACGGCGCCTCGTCGAAGATCAGCGTCGAGATGGCGAGCAGCGTGTAGAACCAGCCCCTGGTCTGGTCGATGGCCTCGCTGATGAAGTCTGCGGGGAACGCGCGCTCGAACACCTCCTTGTTTTCAAAAGGATAGTGCCACTGCGCGAACGGCATGGCGCCCGAATCGTACCAGCAGTCTATGACCTCCGGGACGCGGCTCATGAGGGCGCCGCAGGACGGGCAGCGCAGCTTCACGGCGTCGATGTGCGGCTTGTGCAGCTCGATGCCGTCCGGGACGCCCGCGCCCATCTCCCTCAGCTCGCGGATGCTGCCGACCGCATGCGCGCGGCCGCAGCCGGGGCACTCCCATATCGGCAGCGGCGTGCCCCAGTAGCGCTCGCGGCTCAGGCCCCAGTCCACGACGTTTTCGAGGAAGTTGCCGAAGCGCCCGTGCTTTATATTGGCCGGCAGCCAGTTGATCCCGTCGTTGTTTTCCAGCAGCCTGTCGCGCGCCTCGGTCATTTTGATGAACCACGTGTTTCGCGCGTAATACAGCAGCGGCGTGTCGCAGCGCCAGCAGAACGGGTACGAGTGCGTGTGGTCCATCGCCTTGAACAGCAGGCCGCGCCTGTCCAGCTCGTCTATGATGAGCGGGTCGGCGTCCTTGACGAACATGCCCTTCCACGGCTCCGCGGCGTCCACGAACAGCCCCTGGCCGTCCACGAGCTGCACGAACGGCAGGCCGTTCTCGCGCCCGACGCGCGCGTCGTCCTCGCCGAAGGCCGGCGCCGTGTGGACGATGCCGCTGCCCTCGGTCAGCGTGACGTAGCCGTCGGCGCAGACGCGCCAGCCGTTCGCGGCAGCGCCGGATCCGGCCGCCTCAGCCGTGAAGCCGAACAGCGGCTCGTACTCCGCGCCGGCGAGCTCCGCGCCCCTGCACTCGGCGAGAATCGCGGCCGGCTCGCCCTCCGGGAACACGGCGCCCGCAAGCTCCTTCGCGAGCACGTACAGGCCGCCGCGCCACTCGGCCAGCGCGTAGGCGTAGTCGGGGTGGACGACGAGCGCCACGTTGGACGGCAGCGTCCACGGCGTGGTCGTCCACGCCAGAAAATGCACCTCGCGCCGCGCCTCGCTGTTAGCGGCGCCGCTCGCAGCGCCCCCGCCCTCAACGGCTCCTGTCCCGGCAACCCCTGTCGCAGTGGCTCCGGGGCCTGGAGCCTCGGACGCAACGGCCGGGCCCGCGCCGCTCGCAGCGCCCCCGCCCGCGCCGCAGGCCGCCGCCCAGCCGGAGCCGAGGCGCGACATGTCGCCCGTCGCGCGGAATTTCACGAATATGGACTTCTCCTGCACGTCCCTGTATCCCTGCGCGACCTCGTGGCTGGACAGCGCCGTGCCGCAGCGCGGGCAGTACGGCACGACCTTGTGGCCCTTGTATATGAGGCCCTTGTCCCATATCTGCTTCAGCGACCACCACACGGACTCGATGTAGCCGTTGTCATACGTCACGTAGGCGTTGTCCATGTCCGCCCAGTAGGCGACGCGGTCGCTCATGCCCTGCCACTGCGACTTGTATTTCCAGACGCTCTCCTTGCACTTCTCGATGAACGGGCCGACGCCGTATTCCTCGATCTGCGGCTTGCCGTCTATGCCCAGCTGCTTCTCCACCTCAAGCTCCACGGGCAGCCCGTGCGTGTCCCAGCCGGCCTTGCGCATGACGTCAAAGCCCTTCATGCTCCGGAACCTGGGTATTATGTCCTTGACGGAGCGCGTGATGACGTGCCCGATGTGCGGCTTGCCGTTCGCGGTGGGCGGGCCGTCGTAGAACGTGAACGGCCTGCCGCCCGCCCTGTGGCTGAGGCTCTTGCCCACTATGCCGTTTTTGTGCCAAAACTCCAGAATCTCCGTCTCGCGGCTGACGAAATTGAGATCCGTCGATACCTTTTTGTACATGGACACCCTCCGTAGCGCCGAATTGAGTATAATATACACCATGCGGCGCCGCAAAGTCAACGAGCGCAACAAAGCCGCGCGCCTGCGCCCT
>JAISFK010000435.1 GCA_031263625.1 Clostridiales bacterium | reverse complement strand
ATGAAAATAAAACCATCGGGATTTTATTGTGCCAAGATATGAATCGGACGGTGGTAGAAATGGCCGTGCAAGATTATGATAAGCCGATGGGCGTAGCAACCTATCGGTTGGGTACAGATCCGAACCATACAAGGCGTTGATTCCGCTGATTGATGGGGTTCAGCAGATTGTTACGGAGAACACCGATAAAAAATGAGACCAGCTTAATTGTCGTGCCAGCGGAACGACAATTTCCTCATTAGGAAACTGCTCCGCGAATTGGAGCATTCGGCGCAAATTTTTGTCGTCAAAACTTCTTCCATATTTTTCTGTTAATTGTCGTGCCAGTGTCACGACAATTTGTTTTCCGTAATCGGCGCGTTTGTTTTGCAAGACCTCCTGATTGATTCGCTTGCCGATATTCCAAAACAGAAGAACCGTTGTGTTCCTCGCATTTTCGTAAATGACGCGCCTGCTTTGCTCAATCAAGCCGGAGATTTCATCAATCAGCGTCTGTTCGGACGGTATCATCTCCTGTTGTCCCGCTTCGTTTGTTTTCTTATTCGGCATTGGCTTTGTCCTCCCTTTTATCAGGCGTGATTTCCATAATGTCGGAAACATTGCACTCCAAGGCGTTGCAGATACGGGCGAGCGTGTCCATGCTGACGTTCACGCCCTTGGATAATTTGGCGACCGAGGAAGAGCTGATTTTTGAAACGCGCATCAAATCCTGCTTGTTCATGTCTTTATCCAGCAGCAAATGCCAAAGTTTTTTGTAACTTACAGCCATATTGAACCCTCCTGCCTTGCATTATCGCATGTTGCTCTTCAAGAATAACACATTTCATTGGAATATGCAATACTGTCATTCGCGTTCGCAAAGATAATATTTTGTTGGTGTTTGTAAGATTTTTTGGGGAGATACAATGATTGCCTATGTAAAAGAGCCGCCTGAAAGCGGCTCAGATGCTCAATACAACGGACAGCCATAACCCTGTACGTTCGGACTATCCAGCCGATAGCTCCTTCTTGCTACGGAGTTAGAGGTATTGCCCTCAACGGTGTGAGCCACATCGCCTTCGACGTATTCCACAATTCCCACATGGTCGGAATGCCCGTTCTGCTCCCAGTCGAAGAAGATGATGTCGCCGGGAGCGGGGACGTAGCCGCCAGCATCCTGCCAAAGCCCGCGCTCCTTGAACCACGGAATCCCCTGTGACTGGCAGGCGGCAAAGCGCGGGATAATGCCAGCGTCAAGGTATCCGCACTCGTTGGCGCACCACGAAACAAAGCAGGCGCACCAAGCCACGCGGCTTTCAAAGCCCATGAACGCCCAGTACACGTCGCCATTGACGTTGCCAAGCTGGGATATGGCAACCGCCACAATATCGCCGCTCCCATTGTGGATTCCATAGAGAACCGCTCTCCATAGGTCGGCGTACTGGTCGGAGAGCAATTCGGCAAGTTGGTCTTTCTGCTTTTGGCTGAACCCGTACTGCGCCGCCATTTCGCCGTCGGTCTTGTGGGCAACAGTGATATACAGAATCGTTTTGGTAACGGTTTTCAAACAACGCTGCAATTCCTTGACAGTGAGTTGCTCCCTATGGGCGTACAGCACGTAAAAGACCCGTCCTTCAACGGTTTTGCAGCGGTTGATTATCTCAATATGATTCGTAAAAGATGTCAAATTAAGGAAAGACGGCATTTGTGCAGTTTGAAACTACACAATTTGTCCAGATCAATTCGCTTTCTCTCCCCACAAGTTCCGCACGGCTTCGGCGGCTCTCTCCGCGCCGATGCCTTCCCCATAAATCGAAAGCCGCAAAAGAGTTTTGCCGCGCAGCAGGATCAGCTCGCTTGTGCGGCCCTCTGGATTAAAAACGGCGACGCCGGTCTCCGCGCCCCAGACGGCGGCGTTTTCAGGAGTGAGGCATGTCAGCTCGCAGTCGTAGCCAATTCCGTCGCTATAGCCTTTTTTAAGCTCATTGGCATAGCGGCCATACAGCCCTTGCGCCAACATTTTGTTGGCGGGGCGGTAAACTTCCGTATGGACATTTCCTTGATGATTCGATTCCCAATAGCTGTAATGAATTGGCACGGCGACGCTGCCTTTTACGCGCGTGTCCGCCCTCTCTGGCGATGATGTTATGCCAAGCGCGCCAAGCGTAAGGGCGGGGCGATTTTCAAGCGAGTCTGAGATGCGTTGGGCGGCCATCATTTGCCGTGCCGCAACGCCCATTATGCCGAGAAGGGCGACTTCCATCAGCGCTATTGCAAAAATGGCAATCCGCATATTGGATTTGCGATTGCGCCGCTTCGTGTCTATTTGCCGCCTTATCCATAGCCCAACGCCTACCCCCGACAGCGGCATGAAAAATATCAGCAGGAGCGCTGCCGGCATCCCGCCGAGCATTTCCAGAAAAACGCCGGCAAATTGGCAGACAAGGCAAACGACAGCGCACGCCGCGAATGTGCTGTTTCGCGCGCGCGACAGGCGATAATTGGCAGTTGGCAGCGGCAAGTCCAGCTTAGCGGCCTTTTTAGCGCGCCGATACCATAAAATCGAAAAGCCGACAGTCCAAAACCACCCGATGGAAAAGACTGAAAAGCCAATCATCTGAAAGATGAGTATATTGGATAAAAAAGCCTCCATCCCATTGCTTAAATACAGCGCAAAGAGAAGCGCCGACACGAGTATTAGAAAGGCATATGGAAATGCCTCATATTTCCGGCAAGCCTTCAAATATATCCGCGCCTGGATAGCGTTGTCGGTATGGATGGGCATGGGCTCTGGCGCATCTTCCTTCGCGCAGAAAACATGAAACTGTTTGTTTGCCGCCACAAAAGCCCATCCCGAATCTTCGCAAAAGCGGCGGTAATCTTGCGCGTCCTCATTTTCGGGATAATCAAATGCGGTAATTTGCGGCAGGAAGTCCACAAAGAAACGTTTCCCGCTCGGCTCAATGGCTCGGTAGCGGTGAGAGAAATAGCCTATTTTGTCAATCATCCAGCCTTGTTCCGCCATATGGGCAAAATGGCGCTCCAAAGTTTTCATATCGCCGATTGTGCCCATGTACATTTGGCGCATGCAACTGTTTTTCACGGCTTTGGCTCCTTTGAGGCATATTTGGCATAATTGGCATATTCGTCATAAGCTGTTATGGATTCTTTGAGCCGCCCATATTCACGGTCTAAAAATCCGCGCCCTTTTTCGGTTAGCGCGTATGTTTTTCGACGCCCGTCATCGCTTATCCGGATAACCATCTCTTCTTTTTCAAACCGCGCCAACAATGCGTACAGAGTGCCCGCGCCGACTTTAACGCGGCCGTTTGAAATTGAAGAAACCGCTTGCATTATTTCATATCCGTGCAAGGGTTTTGTCAATGCCAGCAGAACAAAATACATAGGCTCGGACAGGGTCTGCAGTTGCTCTCGCGCCACGGGGCCATCCTCTTTCCAACGAGTTCGAGTATCGTTATATCGAGTATCAGTATATCGTGCGCGGAACCTGAATGTCAAGCGCGTTTTTATACTCGTGTTCGATTGGAAATTCCGACCGCAATTTGCGGCCGGACAGAGGAAACGAGCATTACTGACTTGCGTTGATGGAAAATTCAAATGCTCGGCAGGGTAGATTTTTATAGCTGCTAGTGAGGGCTGTTACCGGGGCTGGCGCTGGGCCCGCTATTGCCGTTATTGTTTTGCGCCCGCTTGCCGATACATATAACGATACGCTAAAACGGATCCGCGACTATGCTCGTGTTCGATTGGGATTCCGACCGCAATTTGCGGTCGGACAGAGGAAACGAGCATTACTGACTCGCGTTGATGGAAAATTCAAATGCTCGTCAGTATAAAGCATTGCCCTTAGCCGGCCCAGAGACTTTGGGCGGAGGCTAAAGCGGGAATAAGCGGGAATAAAGCGGGGATGAAAAATCGCGCCGGCGCCGGCGGGAGCGGCAGGGCTTCGCGGCGGGGGCGCTGAAGGGGGTGGGACTACGGCGGGCATGAATGTGGCTGACATGAACATGGCGGGCGGCGCGAACGGCGCCGTTGCGAATATTGCGGCTGCGGCTGCGGCGGCCGTTGCCGCTGGCGGCGCTGGCAGGGCCGCCGGAGCCGGCTCGCAAATTGGCGCGGGCGCCGGCACGGGCGCCGGGGATTTGGGCGGCGGCTTTGCGCGGGAGCTGGCGCGGCTGCTGGACAGGCTGAAGGCCGCCAGCGAGGCTGCGGCGGCTGGCTCGGCAGGGGCTGAGCGCGGCGCGGCAGCAGGCGGCTTGGGCGCGGAGGCTTCGCGCTCGGCGGCGTCCGGATCCGGCGAGCCGGGCGGGGCGAGCGCCGCCGGCGCGGATGCGGACGGCAAGGTTGCCGGCGGCGCCGGGCAGGCCGGCGCCGCCGAGGCGCCGAGCATGAGGGGGCTGTTGCTGGGCGCGCTCTCGCGGAGCGGAGCGGCGCTGGCTTCCCGCCGCGCCGACAGCGCGGCTTCGGACTTGGCGCGGCGTGGGCTGGGCAAGTCCTCCGAAGCCGGCGGCGCGGAGCTGCGCGGCGTCGCGGAGGGCAGAGCCGAGGCCGGCAGGCGCGGCAGCTCGCGGAAGCGGGCGGGCGAGAGCGCCGCCGCGAAGGCTTCCGCGGGCGCGGGCGCCAGGGCCGGCGCCGGCGAGAGGGCGGGCGCGAACGCCGGCGCGGGAGCGGCGGCGCCCGACGCGGGCGGGTCGCGGCAGGCGGGTGCCTCTGCGCAGGACAGGCCGGACGCGATTGGAGCGGAGGCGCGGGCCTTTGGCGCGGGCCAGGCGGCTGGCGGCGGCGAGCAGGGGCAGCCTGCGCCGGGCGCGTCGGCGGGCGCCTCCGCGCCAGCTGTGGCTGAGCGCCTCAGCGGCGGCGACGGGATCGCGGCCGGCGCGGCTGGCTCAGCCGCCGAGGCGGCAGCCGGCGCGGAATTGCGCGGGGCGGCGCTCGCCGCCGCGCCGGAGCAGGCCGCAGGCGTCGGGTTTGGGAGCGCCGCGGAAGCCGGGGGCGCCGGCGGGATCGGAGAGGGCGATGGCGAGGGCGGCGGAGCGCGGAGCGCGGCGGCTCTTGAGGCGCTGATCGCGGACGCGGCCGGCGAGCGGGTCGCGCTGGACGTCGCGGACTACGGCGCGTCGGCGGCGCAGATCAGGCAGTCGCTGGCGGCGGGCGCGGCGCAGGCCGCTCCGGAAGCGACGGGGCAGGCCGCGCAGAGCGCGGCGGCGCCTGCGGACGGGGACGGCGACGGCGGCGCGGCCGCGCAGGCGGCTGCGGCGGCAGCGCTAGGCGCCGGCGAGGGCGCGAGCCGTGAGCTTTCGGGCGGGGCGGCTGCGGCGGCCCAGACATCGGAAGCGCCATTGGGCGGCGCGGCCGGCGCCCTGGCGGACGCCGGGCTGGCTGCGGCCCAGCCGCTCCAAGGCGGCGGGCAGGGCGCGGGCCGGGAGCAGGGCCGAAGCGAGGGCGGATCGGCATCGTCTGGCGGCGCCCAGACCGGCGAGGGCGGCGATTCGGCGCCCGGCGGCTCGGCGAGCGGCGGCATGGCCGGCGGATCGCAGGCGGGCGGCCCAGCTGCCGCCGGCGCGCCGCTCGGCGCGGGAACGGCCAGGCCGCAGGCGCTCGCGGGCGCGGCGCCCGCCCCCGCAAGCGTTGCGGCCGCAGCTTCCGCGCCAGCGGCGGACGCCGCGAGCGCGGCGCAAGGCGCGGGCCAGGGCTTTGCCGGCGCCTTGGCGGCGCAGAGGCTGGGCGGCGCGCGGCAGGCCGGGGGAACCGGGCTGGGCGAGGCGATAGCCCGCTTCGACAGGCAGGCCCTCTTGAGCGAGCTGTCGCAGAGCGCGAAGCTGATCTTGGAGGGCGGCAAGTCGGAGATGCTGATGAGCCTGAAGCCCGAAAACTTGGGCAAGGTCGCGCTGAAGCTCGTCACGGAGCAGGGCGCGGTCAGCGCGAAGTTCGTCGTTGAGACGGAGGAGGC